>CANIFM010000019.1 GCA_947466955.1 Bacteroidota bacterium | reverse complement strand
TCCTCTGTTGGCTCAACTTTGGCAACAATTGCAGGTCTAGCTCCTTTTACGAATCCAGGTCTTGCACTTCTGTTGGCGTTGAAACCTCCACCAGCACCTCCAGCATTAGGAGTTATTTTATTAGGATTTGGCGCACCTGGAACTCCAGGAACTGCAGGTGGTCTTGGAGCACCTGGTTTTGTAATAATCCTTTTTCTTTTATTTTTGTTAGCATTATTAGCACCTGCTGCACCTGGCGCACCCGGTTTGTTTGGTGTAATTTTAGGCTCTTCTTTTTTCTTTTTTGGTTTATTGAATTGAGATAAATCAATTACTTGACCTGTTAAGGTAGCACCCGATAATTTTTGATATTGCGTAGTAAAATCTTCAACAGGAATTTCAACAACTACTTTTGGGGTTTTTACTTTTGCAACTGGAGCTGCTACAACCTCTTTTTTAATAGGAGCTATTTTCGCTTTTGGAGCTTCAACTACTGCTTTTTCTTTGACTTCTGGTTTGGTTTCAACAACAACTTTGGCTTGAATAGGTTTTTCAACATCAGGTTTTGCTTCAGCTGGAACTTCAATTTTAACAGGAGCAGGAGCGACTTTTTTCGGATTTAAATCCAATGTCCCAACTTGCTTTGGTGCAGAAACAACAGCTCTAGCCTTAATAACTTCTTGTTGCTGTCTTTGGCGCTCTTCATCTAGCTTGCGTTTGTCATCGATTTCTTTCTCTCTTTCGATACGCAAAGCTTCTTTTTCTTTTCTTTTCTCTTCGCCAACTTCTTTCGAAGCCTCTTTGTTCCCTTTGTCGCCTGCAAATTGGTTTTGAAGAATACTGAATTCCTTATCAGAAATTTTTGCGTTTGGATTTGCATCAATAGCAATTCCCTTATCCTTAAGATAATCCACAGCTCTTTCTAACGAAATATTCAATTCCCTTAAAACCTTGTTTATTCTAATTACTCTCTCTTCAGACATAAAACCTTTTTATTATTACCTTTTTTGTGTGTTGTTGGAAGAAATATCAATTAGCTATCAAATTCTTCTTTCAATATTCTCATTACATCTAAAATCGTTTCCTCTTCTAGGTCTGTTCTTCTAACCAAATCATTCACGTTTTGTCCTAAAATACTTCTTGCGGTATCCAATCCAATTTTTGCAAATTCTTCAATTACCCAAGCTTCAATTTCATCTGAAAATTCTGTCAATTCAACATCATCATCATTTTCAATTGTGCTTCCCTCTCTAATTACATCTAACTCATAACCTGTCAATTGACCTGCTAATCTGATGTTATGTCCACCACGTCCGATGGCTTTTGATACTTCTTCTAATTTCAAAAATACTTCTGCTCTTTTTGTTTCTTCATTTATTTTAATAGAAGAAACTTTCGCAGGGCTTAATGCTCTTGTGATAAACAATTGAATATTATCAGTATAATTGATAACATCAATGTTTTCGTTTCCTAATTCACGAACAATTCCGTGAATACGAGAACCTTTCATCCCAACACAGGCACCAACTGGGTCAATTCTGTCGTCATAAGAATCCACAGCTACTTTTGCTTTTTCGCCTGGAATTCTCACCACTTTTTTAACCATAATTAAACCGTCAAAAACTTCGGGAATTTCTTGTTCAAATAATTTTTCCAAGAACAATTCTGATGTTCTAGACATAATAATTTGAGGTTTGTTTCCTTTCAATTCAACGCTTTCAATTATTCCACGAACGTTATCTCCTTTGCGGAAAAAGTCAGATGGAATTTGTTTTTCTTTTGGTAAAATAATTTCATTTCCTTCGTCATCAACCAAAATTACGACTCTTGGACGCACGTGATGCACTTCTGCAGTATATATTTCACCAATTAAATCTTTAAATTGTTTGTAAAGATTTGTGTTATCGTGTTCGTGGATTTTAGAAATTAAATTTTGACGCAAAGCCAAAATCGCTCTTCTTCCAAGGTCAACTAATTTTACTTCTTCTGAAACTTCTTCTCCGATTTCAAAGTCAGGTTCAATTTTTCTCGCTTCTGTTAAAGTAATTTCAAGATGGTCTAAATCCAAATCATCGTCAGCAACGATAACCCTTCTTTGCCAAATTTCCATATCCCCTTTGTCAGGATTGATAATAATATCAAAATTATCATCTGATCCAAATTTCTTTTTTAATGCGTTTCTAAACACATCTTCTAAAATCGCCATTAGCGTTACGCGATCAATAAGTTTATCGTCTTTAAACTCTGAAAACGAATCGATTAAAGCTATATTTTCCATGCTCTATCTATTAAAAAATTATTATAACTATTGCTTTTTTTATTTCTGAATAAGGAATTTCTTGTCTTTTTTGAACAGTTTCTTTCCCTTTTCCAATTTTTTTAGGCTCTCTTGCCTCCCATTCCATAACTATAAAATCATCATTAGCTTCCACTAATTTTGCTTCAATAATTATGTTATCTGTTTCAACTTGGAGTATTCTTCCAACGTTTTTTTTGTATTGTCGAATGTGTTTCAATGGCGAAGAAACTCCCGCAGAAGCAACTTCTAAAGAAAAATCATGTTCTTCTCTGTCTAAATTATTGTCTATAGATCGGCTGATATCAATGCAATCTTGTAATGCTACACCATTATCACCATCTAAAGTTACAATAATTTTGAAACTTTCGGTAATAGTTAGGTCAATTAAAAAAAGCGTTGGCTTTTCTAATAATCCTTCTTCTAATAAACGACTTACTTTTTCTTTAAATGTCATACCTTTTATAAAAAGAGGCACGCAATGCGTGCCTCTTTATCTAATGCATTAAATAAATAACGATGCAAATATAGTGTTTTTTTTATAAATCAAAAATCATTGTGTAATCTAAAAAATAATATTACCTTTAATCTATAATATAAACCTTACATTTTATTTAATTTTACACTTTTATTATGAAAAGAATTCTGGTTCCTACCGATTTTTCAAAACATGCGGAATACGCTTTACGAGTTGCCGCACAAATTGCTAAAAAAAATAACAGCGAAATTTGTTTGCTGCACATGCTTGAAATGCCTCATCAAGCAAGCGATGCAGTTTCTGCCGGAAGTGCAATTCCACAGATTATGTATTTTAAAGATATGGCAATCGACAAATTAGACGAATTAATGGATTCTGATTTTTTAGATGGTATTAACGTTTCTGAAATCATCCAATTTGAAAAAGCATTTGATGGCATTATGGAAATAAGCAAGAAAAATGATGTCAATTTAATTGTAATGGGATCTCATGGCGCTTCAGGGTATGAAGAAATGTTTGTTGGTTCCAATGCAGAAAAAGTTGTTCGAACCTCTGATGTTCCTGTTTTAGTTATTAAAAATGAATCTGGCGATTTTAAAGCCGACAAAATTGTTTTCGCTTCTGATTTTTCTGAAGAAATTAAAAAACCTTTCGCAAAATTAGTAGAATTTGCAACTGTATTTAATTCTCATTTGGATTTGGTTATGATAAATACACCGAATAGTTTTAAATCAACAGCTGTTGCAGAAAAAATAATGAGTGATTTCTTAGAAGAAACAAATTTCAAAAATTATTCTACTCATATATATAATGATGTGAATGTTGAGAAAGGAATTCTGAATTATGCTAGTAGTGTTGATGCAGATATTATTGGAATGTGCACGCACGGGAGAACTGGATTTTCACACTTTTTCAACGGAAGTATTAGTGAAGATTTGGTAAATCACACGGTAAGACCTGTAATTACTTTCAAAATCTAAAAAGTAAATTAAAAAATACCGCAAATAAATTGTGATTTAAACTTTAAAGAATCCATTCTAAAATAAATAGAATGGATTCTTTAAAGTTTTTTATGTTACAGAAACTCCTAGATTTCTTTTATTGCATCTATTTGGTCTAAGATTTCATATTAGAAACCTTATACGTTTTTCCGTCGCCAGTAGTTTCTACAGCTTCCAATAATTTTGCAGGCGTTAGTTTTGTAGCATCAAATTCCACAGTTGCCGTTTTTTTGTCAAAATCTACAGTTGCTTTTTGAACACCGTCCATTCCAGCCAATTTTTCTTGAATTGTTTTAGCACAACCAATCGCGCAAGTCATTCCTTCAATGTTGAATGTTGCTGTTTCAGGTTTCACCGCCGCCGCAATTTCTCTAGTTACAGAAGCAGTTTCAGTTGCTACTTTTGCTTGTTCGGATTCATTTTTTTTGCAACTTAAAAATAAAATACTGGTTACGGCTATTGCCAAAAATGATTTAGGGAAATTCATAAGTATCAGTTTAGATTTGTTTTTGGGCAATTACTTAATTTGTAATCGTTTACAAAAATAACTAAAAAAGAAAGGGTATATTCATAAAATTATTACAATTTTGCACAATAAATAGTGATTATGAATTCAAAGCAAACCAAATGGTTTTTCTTACTGCTTTTAGCCTTAATTTGGGGAAGTTCTTTTATACTTATCAAACGAGGATTGGTTGGATTAACGCCGTTTCAATTGGGTTCGTTGCGAATCATTTTCGCCGCAGTATTTCTCTTGGCGATTGGATTCAAAACCTTGCCAAATATCCCTCAAGGGAAATGGAAATATATTGCGGTAACCTCTTTATTTGGAACATTTATTCCTGCCTTTCTTTTTTCAATTGCGGAAACTCAAATTGACAGTTCAATAAGTGCCATTCTCAATTCCCTAACGCCATTAAACACTCTGATTTTAGGGGTTTTAGCTTTTGGATTAAATTTCAAAAGAAGTCAGGTTTTTGGAGTTATTATCGGATTAGTTGGTAGTTTACTTCTCATTTTTAATGGCGCTCTTCATCATCCAGAACAAAATTATTACTATGCAATTTTGGTCATTATAGCTTCAATTTGTTATGCTATTAATGTAAATTTAATCAAGAAATATTTATCCGATTTATCGCCACTTACTATTTCTACTGGGAATTTTGCAGTAATGTTGCTTCCTGCTTGTTTGATTTTATATTTCTCTGGATTTTCTGATGTTTTAGTTTTAGAAAAAACCCAACATTCTATCCTCTTTATTTTGATTTTAGGAGTCGTTGGAACTGGAATTGCGAATATTATTTTCTTTAAATTAATTCAAATTTCCTCCCCTGTTTTTGCAACTTCAGTAACTTATTTAATTCCAATTGTAGCTTTTTTCTGGGGATTATTAGATAATGAAATGCTAACGCCAATTCAGTTTTTTGGTGCGTTTATTATATTAATTGGGGTTTATTTATCCGCTAAAAAATAAAAAGGCTACCTTTTCAGATAGCCTTTCCTTAATTATTTTATGCTTTTATTTATAGAAAATCAGCATCAGTAACTCCTTCGTTGATTTTAACTTCTGTTGTTTTGAATTCAATTTCTTGAGGTCCAAAAGACAATGAAGTTTTGAAAGGCAATTTAATTCCTTTCACTTCTTTATAATCTCCAAAGTTTGTAATTTGAGTCATTTTTTGTCCATTTGCTTCTTGAACAACGGCTTTACCGATTTTCAATCCTGAGGTAACATCATAATACAAAGTAGTTTTTCCGTTTTTGATAACGTAGGCATCAGCACCATTAAATGATTCAATTCCGTCTAAAGTAACATCTGCTTTTTGAGACATTTTTATTTCGTCAAATGGCATTGCGCTTGCTTTTATTTCCGCTAATTTATCGCCGTCAAGGTCTTTTCTTTGTCCTTGTTGGGTTACATAAGCGCCTTTTTCATTCACAACTTGTTTCATCATTGTCATTCCCATTGCTTTCATTTCAATGGCCAATTTATTTGACGAAGTGATTTTGGAAGTCATTTCCAAAGCCGTTCCTTGAATTTCTCCCGTTGCAATTGTACTCAAAGATTTCACAGCTAAAACTGCTTTCTCACCACCAATTGCTTTGATGTAATTGTCTAAAACAGTTTTTGCGGTAACTCCAGCGGCAACTGCCTTTTTTGAAACTGGTTTTTCTGTTGCAACGCCATATTTATCAAAATAAAACATTGGAATTTTCAATTTTTCTAAACCAGGGAGAACTTCACTTCCTTTTCCTACAATGACAACTCGAATATTGTCTTCAAGGAAATATTTATTGGCTACAGCCAAAACATCATCAGCAGTTACCGCATTGATATTTTTGATGTAATTTTCATAAAAATCTTCAGGAAGTCCTTGTGTTTTGATGCGTAAAGCATATCCGGCAACAGTTTGTGGTTTTTCAATTTGCATAACAAATTTACCAACATATCCTGCTTTAACATTTGCTAACATTTCATCGGTTACTTTTTCAGTTCTAATTTTTTTAATTTCCTTGAAAAATTCAACAACTGCGCTATCTGTAACAGCATTTCTAACTTGCGTTGAAGCCCTGAATGTGGATACATATTTGCTACCGCCAATGCTTGAACGAGCACCATAAGTCCAACCGTGAGCTTCACGAAGATTCATATTTAAATAGCTATTGAAATCGCCGCCAAGAATTTGATTGGCAACAATTGTAGCAAAATAATCCTTGTCATTCATTTTCAAATTCACTGTGTTTTGCAATGCAATTTCCGATTGAACGGCATTTGGCATGTCCACAAAATTGATTTGAGAATACTGAACATTTTTCGGATCAGAATAGGTTAATGATGGTGCCGATGCTTTTAACCAAGTCCCAAAAAGTTTTTCAACTGCTTTTTTCGTTTCTTTAAATTTCACATCTCCAATAATTATTAAGTAGCCATTTTCAGGAACAAAATTGGTGTGGTAATTGTTTTCAACATCTGCAAGAGTTACATTTTTGATGGTTTCTTCGCTCAAAAATTCTCCTGATGGATGACTTTTTCCAAATGCCAATACATTTTGAACCCTTCCAGCTACTGCTGCTACACTTTTTTCTTGTGTTTTTAATCCTTCAATTAATTTGTCTTTTTCTTTGTCAAATTCCTCTTGAGTAAAATTTGGATTCAAAGCGCCATCCGCCATTAATTCAAGAATTCTTCCTGAATATTTTGACAAACAACTTGCTGATGCACCTGAAGAATAGAAATTTATATCTGCTCCAAGAAAATCAATTTCTTCGTTGAAAGCATCTTTAGGAATTTTCATACTTCCATTACCAATTAAACTGCTTGTTAAATCGGCAACTCCTTTTTTATTCCCTTCGGCATAAGGAGTGTTGTCAATGTTAAGAGTAAATGAAACTCTCGGGAGTTTGTGATTCTCTACAACCATTACTTTCAGTCCGTTTGGAAGTGTGAAAGATTCTGGTTTTTTAATATTAATTACTGGAGATGGTCCAGGTTTTGGCTGAGTTCGGTCTTGTGCTTGCATAATTAAAGTTAAAAACAAGCTTGATAAAATGATAATTGATTTTTTCATAATAGTATATCTTAATTTTGAGCTTTGTCTTTTGATGGAACATAATCCAATATCAATCGTTGATTTGGATTTAAATATTTTTTGGCAACATCTCTAATTTCCTGTGCTGTTATGGATCGATACATTTCGATTTCTGTATTAATCAAATTTACATCACCATATAAAAGGTAAAAAGAAGCTAAGTTTTCGGCAATTCCTTCAACGTTAGAATTCCCATTCACATAATTATTATCGTAAATGTTTTTTAGTTTTTGCATTTCTTTATCGGTTAGTAATTCCGTTTGAAGTCTTACAATTTCTTCGTCAATTTCTTTTACAATTCCTTCGGAAGTATTTGTTCCTTGAGGCATTCCATATAAAATGTACATTCCGTAATCTTCTTGACTGTAACTAAATGCTCCGATTTGCAATGCCATTTTCTTGTCATCCACAATTTTCTTGTACAATCTTGAACTTTTTCCTTCACTCAAAACGGTAGAAATCATATCCAAAACTCTTGCATCACGTGTTTTCATAGATGGAGTTCTATATGAAGCTACAATCATAGGTTTTTGAATATTTGGATCTTGGTATGAAGCGTTTATAGTTGCTGTAATTGGATCTTCTACAAATTTTTCAACTGTAATATCGGTACCTTTTGGAATTGCTCCGAAGTATTTCTGTATCCATTCTTTTGTTTTTGGAATGTCATTCAAATCACCAGCAACAACTAAAACTGCATTGTTAGGAATGTAGAATTTTTTATTAAAGGCTTGAAATTCCTGTAATGTTGATGCATCTAAATGTGCCATAGAGCCAATAGTTGCCCAACGATAAGGGTGTTTTACATACATATTTTTCTTAACTTCAGCAATCAAACTTCCATAAGGCTGATTGTCAACACGAAGGCGTTTTTCTTCTTTTACAACTTCATTTTGTGTATCCACACCAATTTGGTTAATAATAGGATGCATCATTCGTTCCGATTCCATCCAAAGTCCCAATTCTAAATTATTAGAAGGGAATACTTCATAATAATACGTTCTGTCTTCAGAAGTGTTGGCGTTGTTAGTTCCGCCATTTGCAGTTACAATTTTGAACCATTCGCCACGTTTTATATTTTCCGTTCCTTCAAACAATAAATGTTCAAAAAAGTGAGCGAAACCAGTACGTTCTGGATTTTCGTTTTTGGAACCTACGTGATACATTACCGAAGTAATAATTACGGGCGCCGAGGCATCGTTGTGCAGAATTACATGAAGACCATTGTCTAAAGTAAATTCTTCAAAAGCTACTTTTTGAGCCGAAGCAACACCGCCAAGCATAAGCATTGTACCTAAAGCCATTAATGAATTTTTCATAAGGATTAATAATTTTGTTGATTGTATCTCTGTTTATATTCAAAATATTGAATCAAATGTAACTTTTTTTTGAAGTAAATGTATCTGAAGACTTGTTAATTTAACAATTTTTAACGGTTATAAATTGAACATTGTTATAAATGGGATAATGATGGTGGTGTAAATTTCAATAAAAAAGGATTTTTTTAGATAAGGGTTTGCACATTAAATATTAAATGGTATATTTGCAGACTTAAAAATTAATTAAACAATATTGTTATGTACGCAATCGTAGAGATAGCAGGGCATCAATTTAAAGTTAGCAAAGATCTAAAGGTTTATGTTAATCGTTTGGCAAGTGAAGAAGGATCGAAAATTACTTTCGACAAAGTTCTTTTGTTAGATGATAACGGTACAATCACTTTAGGCGCCCCAGCTATAGAAGGTGCTTCAGTAGAAGCCAAAGTGTTACAACACTTAAAAGGAGATAAAGTAATCATTTTCAAAAAGAAAAGAAGAAAAGGTTACAAAAAGAGAAACGGACACCGTCAGTATCTTACTCAAATTGTAATTGAAGGAATTTCGACATCAGCTCCTAAAAAAGCGGCTCCTAAAAAAGAAGCTGTTGAAGTAGTTGCCTCTGAAGAAGTAGCAGAAGCTAAAGTGAAAAAAGCTCCAAAGGCTAAAAAAGAAGATACTCAAGAATAATAACAACATAAAACTTATACGTCATGGCTCACAAGAAAGGTGTCGGTAGTTCGAAGAATGGTAGAGAATCAGAATCAAAACGTTTAGGCGTAAAGATTTTTGGTGGACAAGCTGCTATTGCTGGTAACATCATCGTAAGACAAAGAGGTTCTAAACACAATCCAGGTGAAAATGTTTACATGGGTAAAGATCACACGCTACACGCTAGAGTTGATGGTCTTGTTAAGTTCCAGAAAAAAGGTGAAAATAAATCATACGTTTCTATTCTTCCATTCGAAGCATAATCACAAGATTTTTCATAAAATTAGAAAACCCATTTCGAAAGAAATGGGTTTTTTTAATGTATTACTATTTCAAGTAAGATAAAATTAATCTCCCAAATTTATGAGATCATTTAAAACAGCTCTTTAATCTATAATTAATATCACGGAGATAATAATTATAGTCTTTGAGTCTATAATTTGATACTATTAGTCTATAATTAATGCCTCGGAGGGTATGATTATCGACTTTAATTCTATAGTTTGATACTGTGAGTCTATAATTAATATCTTGGAGCTTATAATTATAGTCTTTGAGTGTGAATTGAGAGACTGGAATTTATGGTAATAAAATAAAAAAAATTAGAAAATAGCTTAACAGATACGCGATTTGAAACCATTATGAAAGCATCAAGTCAAATTTAAACAAAATGAGCCCGATATAATATCGAGCTCATTAGTATACTATTTAATTATGAATTTGTCCAAACTTTTGGGTTCAGTCTATATTAGCGGATTTGATAGGAATGTAATGAAGTTAAACTTTCATAATTTCGGCTTCTTTAACGACTAAAAGTTCGTCGATTTTGCGGATGAAACTATTGGTTAAATTCTGAACTTGTTCTTCGGCACTTTTGCAAATGTCTTCTGAAGTTCCTTCTTTTTCTAATTTTTTAATATCTGAATTGGCGTCTTTTCGCACGTTTCGTACTCCAATCTTAGCATCTTCGGCTTCTACTTTGGCTTGTTTTGCTAAATCACGACGGCGTTCCTCGGTTAAAGGCGGCACGCTAATAATGATTACATCGCCATTATTCATTGGGTTAAATCCGATATTTGCGACCATAATTGCTTTCTCAATTACTTGCAACATATTTTTTTCAAACGGCTGTAAAGTGATTGTTCTTGCGTCTGGAACGCTGATTTTTGAAACTTGTGAAAGCGGTGTTGCAGCGCCATAATAATCCACAAAAACACTTCCCAACATTGCTGGAGAAGCTTTTCCTGCACGAATATTTAGAAATTCTTTTTCTAAATGCGCAATAGAACCTTGCATCGATTCTTCTGTACTATCTAATATAAATTCAATTTCTTCAGTCATTTTTCTTACTTTTTTTGCTTTTTGAGCAAGCCTTATATTTTAACTATTGTTCCGATATTTTCGCCTTCGCAAATCTTCAATAAATTTCCTTCTTTGTTCATATCAAAAACTACGATTGGCAATTTATTTTCTTGGCTTAATGTGAAAGCGGTTGAATCCATTACGTTTAAGCCTTTTTTGATTACGTCTTCAAAAGAAATAGTATCGAATTTTGTAGCATTTGCATCTTTTTCAGGATCGGCAGAATAAATTCCATCAACGCGTGTTCCTTTCAAAATCACATCAGCGTGAATTTCTACACCTCTCAAAACGGCAGCAGTATCTGTCGTAAAATAAGGGTTTCCTGTTCCTGCACCAAAAATTACAATTCGCCCTTTTTCAAGGTGACGAACGGCTCTTCTTTTTATATATGGTTCTGCAATTGCCTCGATTTTCAAAGCGGTTTGCAATCGTGTTAACATTCCTTTTTCTTCCAATGCGCCTTGCAACGCCATTCCATTGATAACGGTGGCAAGCATTCCCATATAATCGCCTTGAACGCGATCCATTCCGTTACTCGCACCTGCAACTCCTCTAAAAATATTTCCACCACCAATTACAATCGCAATTTCGACTCCTTTAGCGTGAATTTTTTTGATTTCTTCGGCATATTCAGCCAATCTCGCTGGGTCAATTCCATATTGTCTCTCGCCCATTAGCGCTTCGCCACTTAATTTTAGAAGAATTCTTTTGTATTTCATAATTTATTTGAGTTGTATTTTGCAAATATAAGCATATTCTTTTTTTATGAAATAGACTTCGTTACTTTTTTGAAATTAGTTGTGAATATGATTTTTCGGCTTCATTGTATCCGATAGTAAAAATCGCTTTCATTTTAGTTTTATTGGTTTCAAATGTGCTGTAATTACTGAGTTCCTTTGGTGCAATAATCCAATCGCAATTATAAAATTTATGAACATTTGAATTTTCAGAAAGTAAATCAAATGCTCTTGTTGTAACTGCTTTTATAGATGTTAAATCTTTAGCTTGAATTTTTTGAATCGGACTCACATAAACTCCAATTAATGTTTCACATTTCCCTTTGATAATATCTGTTGGAAAATGATTCAAAATTCCGCCATCGCTGTATAAATTTCCTTCAAATTCATACGGTGATAAAACGCCAGGAAATGCCGATGAAGCCAATATAGCATCAACAATTTTAGTTTTGGCATCAAATATTTTCAGGGTTCCATTTACCATATCGGTTGCTGTAATATGGGTTTGGATTTTCAAATCTCCTAAAACAGCATCTTGAAAAATATCATTAAAATAACTTTTAAAAGAATTTGAATCTATAAAACCCGCTTTTTTGAACGTGAAATGTTTCCAATGAAAAATATAAATCGACTGGAAAAATTCTAAGATTTCTTCGGGTGTTTTTCCAAAAGCATACAGCGCACCAACGATTGAACCCGCACTTGTTCCCGCAATTTGGGTTGGGCGAATATTTTGTTCTTCTAAAAATTTAATCGCTCCAGCTTGAGCAATTCCTTTTGAACCTCCTCCAGAAAGCACCAAACCTATTGAACGGGTTTTCAAAACCATACTTATATTTTTATATAAATGTACGCTTTTTATGGCGTTGAAAATGACAATTATCATATAATAAAAAGCAGCTATTTCGTATATTTGTATAAATCAATTTCTATGAAAACAGTTATCGCTAAAGCTTTGATAAATAGTTATTCCTATATTGAATACAGAAAAATTATTTCTGATTTATTAATTGAAGGGAAATCTTCGGGCGCTATTCAATCGGAAGATTTGACACATTATAGCAGTTTAAACGAAACCAGAATGCACCGTTTGGATAAAACCATTAAAATTTCGGATGAGATTTTAATGAAATTACAATCGTTAAAAAGCGATTATGTTTGGCTTGTAATTTCAGAAGGTTGGTGTGGCGATGCGGCTCAATTGCTTCCAGTTTTCAATAAAATGGATGCCGTTTCTGATAAAATTGAAATGAAAATTGTTTTCCGTGATGAAAATGAGGAATTGATGAATTTGTTTTTAACAAATGGTGCAAAAGCAATTCCAAAATTAATTATTTTGGATAAAAAGACTTT
Source organism: Bacteroidota bacterium (assembly GCA_947466955.1). Taxonomy (GTDB): domain Bacteria; phylum Bacteroidota; class Bacteroidia; order Flavobacteriales; family Flavobacteriaceae; genus Flavobacterium. The sequence goes on along the minus strand of CANIFM010000019.1, from coordinate 8,813 downwards.
AAATGTTGAAGGAAATTGGGGGCCACGACCAAAAGGCGCAATCGAATTAATTCAAAATTATAAAGAAAAATTTGGTGCAATTGATGAAACCGCCAAAGCAGAATTACAATTGTGGTATTTGCACGATAAAGGGTTTTCAACACAAAGTGAAGTAGCTGAATTACTTCTTACCATTGAATCTGAAAAAGCATTTGGAATTTAAAAATCCAATATTTAAAGCAAACTCTCAAAAACAATTACATCAACAGCATTTTCTACATTATAATCGCCAATTTTTGTTCTTCGTAAAGCGGTTAAATGCGAACCAGAATGCAAAGCCTTTCCAAAATCATACGCTAAAGAACGAATATAAGTTCCTTTGCTACAAACCACTCGGAAATCTATTTCTGGCAAAGCAATTCTTGTGATTTCAAATTCGTGAATCGTGGTTTTTCGGGTTGCAATTTCTACTGTTTCTCCTGCTCGAGCGTGTTCATAAAGGCGAACACCATCTTTTTTGATTGCAGAATAAATGGGTGGTTTTTGGTCTATTTCACCCAAAAATTGTTTTACAGTTTCATAGATTAAGGCTTCATCAATATGAGAAATCGGAAAATTTTCATCGATTTCGGTTTCTAAATCATACGAAGGCGTAGTTGCTCCAATATAAAAAGTGCCAGTATATTCCTTTGCTTGACCTTGCAATTCCGAAATTCTTTTGGTGAATTTTCCCGTGCAAACCAATAACAATCCTGTTGCCAAAGGATCTAAAGTTCCTGCGTGACCAATTTTAAATTTTTTAGGAAGACCAACTTTATTAATTAAGGCATATTTTAATTTGTTAACCGCCTGAAACGAACTCCAATTCAATGGTTTGTCAATCAATAAAATCTGTCCGTTTTGGAAATCTTCAGCTGTAGTCAAATTTGGATTATTTGATGTATGAAAAATAAATTACAAGAAAAATCCCCATAATTATTCTGTAATAACCCCAAGGTTTGAAGCCGTATTTTTTAATTATTCCAATGAAGAATTTTATAGCTAAAACTGCAACTATAAACGCAACAACATTCCCAATTAGAAACAGTTTTATGTTGTCTTTCGATTGCAAAAGTAATTCGTAACCTTTCAAATGAGTAGTTTCATAGGTTTTCAAAAACACAGAATACAACGTCACCGCCATCATTGTTGGAACCGCTAAAAAGAATGAAAATTCCGCTGCCGCTTGTCGTGTTAATCCTTGTTGCATCCCACCAATTATAGAAGCTGCCGAACGACTTGTCCCCGGCATCATTGCCAAACATTGCCAAAAACCAATGGTCACGGCTTTTTTAATTGTAATATCTTCTTCTACAGCAACGGTTGGATTTTGAAATCGGCTGTCAATAAACAACAGAACAATTCCGCCTACTATCAAGACAATTGCAATCGGAATTGGATCGCCTAAAACCGCTTCTATTTTATCATCAAATAACTTTCCTAAAACCAAAGCTGGAATTACGGCACAAGCCAATTTGATGTAAAAATTGAATTTTGAAAAGTCGAAAAACTTCTTCCAATACAAAGCTACAACTGCCAAAATAGCACCAAACTGTATAGAAACTTGAAATAATTTTACAAAATCATCATTTTGAATCCCAAAATAAGAACTCGCAAAAATCATATGACCTGTAGAAGAAATCGGAAGATATTCTGTAATGCCTTCAATAATAGCTAGAATAATTGCTTGAAAAATATCCATTAATTACTTTTTTTGGGTTTTAAAAATCGAATAAATCGTAATTCCAAAACCGATTAAAACCACTGTTGGCGCCAATCGAATTCTTCTAAAATTGAAAATCGCGTCGTTAAAAACTTTCGGATTATCACTTCCACCGCCCGACATCAAAATAAATCCAATGGCAATTACGGCAATTCCAATCAATAGGATTTTGTAGTTTATTTTATCAAAAAGAAATTCTGATTTTTGTTCGTTGTTTTTCATTTTTATTATATTTTTTTAAAAGTTGAGTTGCGACAATTTGAATAAACAAATAACCAAATCAACGAATAACCTTTAGTATAAATCGTCTGTTCTTAAATTCAAAAAGCGTTGCGTTGCAAAATAAGTACTAATCCAAGTGATTAAAATCCCAACAGCAACAACGCCTAACAATACCAAAGCAATCATTAATTGATCGTCTAAAATTCCTAAATTCGGGAAACTCGTATTCAAATAAATCAAAGTCCCAATAAGCGCCAAAACCGCTAAAGCCGAACCAATCATTCCCAATTTGATACTTTTCCAAATAAATGGTTTTCTAATAAACGACTTCGTTGCCCCCACCATTTGCATCGTTTTAATAATAAATCGGTTCGAATGAATCGACAATCGCATCGAACTGTTTATCAATAAAACCGCCACTAAAGTCAGAAATCCGCTAATTATCAAAATCCAAAAACTTACTTTTTTAATATTGTCGTTCACCAAATTCACCAACTGTTTGTCATAAACAATATCAGAAACCATAGGATTTTCACGCAATTTATTTTCAATTCTTCGGATATTTTTCGCATCAATAAAATCCGCTTTCAAGTGAATATCAAACGAATTTTGCAACGGATTTGCACCTAAAAAAGTCATAAAATCCTCGCCAATAATTTCCGTATGCACTTTTGCAGCGTCCTCTTTGGAAACAAAAACACTCGATTTTACGAATTTTGCTGTTTTCAATTCCGCTTCAAAAGCCTTCAAAATCGTGTCGTTTGCCTCGCTTTTAAAGAAAACCGTCATCGCAATTTGTTCCTTGAAATCATCAGATAATTTCTTGGAATTCAAGACAAATAAGCCTAAAATTCCAACCAAAAACAACACTAAAAACACGCTCAAGATTACCGAAAAATAAGAAGAAATCAACCTGCGTTTTTGAAATTTATCGTACGAAGAACTCATATATCATAAAATTAATGTGTAAAAATAACAAAGTATTTCTTTATATAAACTTAATAACGCCCAAAGTTTCAATTTTCGTACAATAAATGTAAATTTGCAGTCTCAAAACCCGTTTTTTTATTTAAAGCGAATTTTTTGGGCTGTTTCAGAAATGCAATTCCCGCTGTTCGCAGTATCCGAGCTAAAAAGCTCGGGATACTTGCTGCCATCGCGGCTAATTAATAAATTTTTTCGCCTATCAATAATTGGCAGTAAAAACAAATTCACGTTGGCAAATCCAACAACGAATCAAAATAAATAGAATATACAGATGAAATACAATCCGACCGAAGTAGAATCAAAATGGCAAAAATACTGGTTTGAACACCAAACATTTGCTGCAAAAAACAATTCTGACAAACCAAAATACTATGTTTTGGATATGTTTCCGTATCCATCAGGGGCAGGATTGCACGTAGGTCACCCGTTGGGATACATCGCTTCCGATATTTATGCGCGTTTCAAACGCCACAAAGGATTCAATGTTTTGCACCCGCAAGGCTACGATAGTTTTGGATTACCCGCCGAACAATATGCCATTCAAACAGGGCAACACCCCGATAAAACCACCAAAGAAAACATAGCAAGATACCGCCAACAACTCGACAAAATCGGATTTTCATTCGATTGGTCTCGAGAAGTACGAACCTCAAATGCTGATTATTACAAACATACACAATGGATTTTTATTCAATTGTTCAACTCTTGGTACAATAAAAATTCCGACAAAGCCGAAGACATTGAAACCTTAATTTCTATTTTTGAAAACGAAGGAAATGCGACTATAAATGCCGTTTGCGACGATGAAATTCAAGAATTTTCAGCTTCACAATGGACTTCGTTTTCATCAGACGAACAACAAAAAATCCTTTTACAATACCGATTAACCTATCTCGCCGAAACCGAAGTCAATTGGTGTCCCGGTTTAGGAACTGTTCTTGCCAACGACGAAATTATAAATGGCGTTTCAGAACGTGGCGGACATACCGTTATTCGTAAAAAAATGACACAATGGAGCATGCGGATTTCTGCCTATGCAGAACGTTTGTTGCAAGGACTCAACGATATCGATTGGAGCGAAAGCATCAAAGAAAGCCAACGAAATTGGATTGGAAAATCTGTGGGAGCTTCCATAACTTTTTATATTCTTCCCCAAGATTCTTCTAAATCTTCAGAAACTAACATACCCGTTTCGGCTCCCTCCCCTTCGGGGAGGGTTGAGGTGGGGATTTTTACGACCCGTCCCGATACTCTTTTCGGAGTTACATTCATGACCTTGGCACCAGAACATCCTTTGGTTCAAGAAATAACAACTTCTGATAATTTAGAGAAAGTAAATGATTATATTTTTGCTTCCTCAAAGCGTTCTGAACGCGAAAGAATGGCGGATGTAAAAACCATTTCGGGGGTTTTCACAGGTGCGTATGCCGAACATCCTTTTACAAAAGAAGCAATTCCAGTTTGGATTGGCGATTACGTTCTTGCGGGTTATGGCACAGGCGCAGTTATGGCTGTTCCTTGTGGCGATGAAAGAGATTATGCATTTGCCAATTTCTTTAAAGGTCATAATGGAATGCCTGAAATTAAAAATATCTTCAGCCCCCTAACCCCCAAAGGGGGAATTTCGGAAGCTGAAAACTTGATAGAAAAAGAAGCCTATACTTCAAAAGAGGGATTTGTTTTAAATAATTCTGACTTCTTAAATGGATTGGATTACAAAAAAGCAACTCAAAAAATAATTGAAGAATTAGAAAAAATAAACCACGGAAAAGGCAAAATCAATTACCGATTGCGAGATGCCGTTTTTTCGCGTCAGCGTTATTGGGGAGAACCTTTCCCAGTATATTATGTAAATGGTTTACCACAAATGATTGACAAAAAATATTTGCCAATCGCATTGCCAGAAGTAGAAAATTATCTCCCTACAGAAGACGGTCAGCCACCATTAGGAAATGCAACGGTTTGGGCTTGGGATAGTGTTCAGTTTTCAGTTGTAAGTGTTCAGTTAATTGACAACAAAACGATATTTCCACTTGAATTGAACACAATGCCAGGTTGGGCGGGAAGTTCTTGGTATTGGATGCGGTATATGGATGCGCACAATGAAGAGGAATTTGCATCAGCAGAAGCACTTAAATATTGGGAAAGTGTAGATTTATACATTGGTGGAAGCGAACATGCAACTGGGCATTTATTGTATTCTCGTTTTTGGAATAAATTCTTGAAAGACAAAGGGTATGCGCCCACCGAAGAACCCTTCAAAAAGCTGATTAATCAGGGAATGATTTTGGGGATGAGTGCGTATATACATATTGTCAAAATATCTTATAATTTTATTGAGAATAGTAATGTAGCTAAATTACGCTTAGATCATGCAATCAGCGAACACGATTATAAATTAATTGAAGAAGGGAATATTAATAAATTAAATCTTGAAAAGTTTAAGAAACATACTTTAAATTTCAATAATTGCGAAATTGATATTCAAAGTGTTTTAAAAGAAAATTTAAGAAAAGTCCCAGTTTTAATTGATTTTGTTGATGTTTCGAATTGTTTAAATATTGAAGGGGCAAGTATGATTAACGGCAATTTAAATATTATTCAATTTCATTTAAATGACAACGGCAAATATATAGTTGGTCGTGAAATCGAAAAAATGTCGAAATCCAAGTATAATGTGGTAACGCCAGATACTATTTGTGTTGAATATGGTGCCGATACGTTGCGTTTGTATGAAATGTTTTTAGGGCCTTTGGAACAATCAAAGCCATGGAATACGGCAGGGATTTCGGGTGTTTTTGGGTTTTTGAAAAAATTATGGCGCTTGTATAATGATGATAATAAGGGTTGGGTGGTAACCAATAACGAGCCTTCGAAAGACAGTTTGAAAAGCTTGCACAAAACCATTAAAAAAGTAAACGAAGACATTGAGAACTTCTCTTTTAATACATCGGTTTCTCAGTTTATGATTTGTGTAAATGAATTAACTGCGCAAAATTGTCATGAACGTTCCGTTTTAGAGCCATTAGCGGTTTTAATTTCACCTTATGCACCACATATTGCGGAAGAATTGTGGTTGCAATTAGGTCATTCAGAATCAATTGCAACAGTTGATTTCCCAGTGGTGGACGAGAAATACTTGGTTGAAAGCAGCAAAGAATATCCGGTTTCTTTCAATGGGAAAATGCGTTTTACAATAGAATTATCCTTGGATTTATCGGTTGCGGAAATTCAAGAAATCATCATGAAAGACGAACGAACCGTCAAACAATTGGAGGGAAGAACTCCAAACAAAGTAATTATTGTTCCGGGAAAAGTAATCAACTTGGTGGGATAATAACAAAATTGCATCCAAAAAATTTGGCTTGTAATTTGATGTAGTTTTTGTAACTTTATCTTTTTAAAATAAAAATTTATGTATTTATTAATAGCAGGTTTAGTGATGTTATTCAGTTGGTTGGTTAGTAACCGATTGAAAAATAAGTTTGAAAAATATTCAAAATTGCAATTGCAAAACGGAATGAGCGGTGCCGAAATCGCCGAAAAAATGCTCGCAGATCACGGAATTACAGATGTTACAGTAATTTCAACTCCAGGGCGTTTGACAGATCATTACAATCCAACGGACAAAACAGTAAATTTAAGTGAAGCCGTTTACAACCAAAGAAATGCTGCCGCTGCTGCCGTTGCTGCTCACGAATGTGGTCACGCAGTGCAACATGCCACCGCTTATAGTTGGTTGGAATTGCGTTCTCAATTGGTGCCAGTTGTTAATATTGCATCGAATTATGTGCAATGGATTTTGATTGGTGGAATTTTCATGATGAAAACATTTCCATCATTATTGTTAATTGGAATTGTGATTTTTGCTGCAACAACTTTGTTTTCCATTGTTACGTTACCAGTAGAATATGACGCAAGTAACAGAGCTTTGGCTTGGTTAGAAAATAAAAATATGTTGACTCGCGAAGAGCAAGCTGGCGCAAAAGACGCTTTGAAATGGGCTGCAAGAACTTATGTTGTTGCTGCAATTGGGTCAATTGCTACGCTATTATATTATGTGATGATATACATGAACAGACGATAATCTTAAGTCAATTATAAAATTAGAAAAGCGGGGAGCATTATTGCTTCCCGCTTTTTTTATAACCAAATCAACGCATAACCAAATTAACTTCCTCATTACAATTGGATTTGTCTTTCTATTTGCTGATCTAAGGAAATGAAGGTTTCTGTTCTTGAAACGCCCTCGATGGCTTGAATTTTGGTATTTAATAAGTTCATTAAATGTTCGTTATCACGACAAATAATTTTGATTAAAATCGACCAATTTCCAGTTGTATAATGACATTCTAAAACTTCAGGGATTTTTTTCAACTCTTTCACGGCTTCCGAGTTTCGGGCAGCTTTATCAAGGTAAACGCCTACAAATGCCATGGTGCTGTAGCCCAAAACTTTGTTATTTACAATGAATTTTGAACCCGAAATTACGCCCGATTGTTCTAATTTTCGCAGCCTTTGGTGGATTGCAGCGCCAGAAATACCGATTTTATTGGCAATTTGAAGGATGGGTTTTCGGGCATCTTCCATTAAATCACGAAGAATTTCTTTGTCGATTCCGTCTATTTCTACTGTTTGTGAATTAAGTTTCATGTCTTTTCTATTTCAACCAAAATTGTGTTTTTGGTTATAATTGAAAAGCAAAAGTACAAAAAAACCACAAATTTTGTTGGTTTTATTTTTTATAAGCACAATTGAAAATCCCGAAGATTGTAATTTTAGTTTGGTTGGAAATTATATCGGTTTATATATTGAGTTAAAGGTTGTTTAGTTATATTTGTTTGATGAAGATTGTAGTCATGGATTGCAAATTCGCACTATTAGGCTAAAATAAAAATCAAATTATTAACAAAATGCGAAATAAATTTCTGAAAATAGCATTATTATATTCAATAGTAATTTTAGAATATTACCTTATCGAAAACAAAATAATAAACGTAAGTTATGGTAAGGACGGAGGTTTAATTTTTGGTATATCATCAATTTGTATATTGAGCTCGTTTTTTTTTATTTCAAATAGTAAATTTTCATCGAATTTTTTTATTTTAGTAATGATTTTAGGTTTTTTGTCGGGAATACTCGGTTGTTTTTTATCTTATTTGACATTCCTTATATTAAGTTATTTATTTTACGGTGATAACAGAGGATTGGAAATTTCACTATTTTGGGATATGATTTTTGCTATATCAATAGTGATAATTCTTGGAATTATTTTTAATAGATTTTTGAATTCCCAACTACCGCAAGCTTCAAAACCAAATATTAAATCTAATCGCAATTTATAGCTTTCTCCTGCACGAATCCTTTTTTTTGACACTACAAGAGTAACATATTGCTTAAATAATCAATAACAATTAAAAATGGCAAGAGAACCTTTCGCAGCAAAACTAACTTCAATTTGGATAGGAGGATTTTTCTTTTGGATAATGAAAGGATTTAAGGGGAACATTAATGAACAATTTATGAAAGAATATGAAAACAGAAATGTTTGGGTTGGTTATGTCATTACATTGATATTTATTATTATTATTGGATATGTAATGTTAAAATTATAAAAGAAACACTTCACCGCTCCAACTCAAATCATTTCACATTTTACTTCAAAAAATCAGTCATAAAATCGAACCGCAATTCCTAGCCCAGATAGCAGCGGTATCCTGTTGTGGCGGTGTTCGCCACAACAGATATAGCGGATAGCGGGAAATAGCTCCAAAAAAAATTAGTTCACTACACTATTAGGATTATAGCCTTCGTAGTGCATTTCTTCTTCTTTGAAAACTACGCCAAGAGCTTCAAGTTCTGC
>CANIFM010000018.1 GCA_947466955.1 Bacteroidota bacterium | reverse complement strand
TAATTTGCGAATTTGCGGTAAAGTATTTTTTTTAATAATTTTCACCAAAAATAATTCGTTAATTCGTGGCTTTTTTTTTTACTTCCTAATAATCTTAACCTGAGAATCATTCGTCAATTTTATAATTGTCGATGGCTTTCCTCCAATTTTATCGTGGTGCAAATTTACAACATAGTCCACACCTTTAATAATTTCTGGGCTAATATCTTTGAAGGCAATCGGTGTGGGTTGCCCCGAAATATTAGCAGAAGTTGAAACTAATGGTTTTCTCATTTTTTCCATTAATTTGAAGCAAAAAGGCTCTTTTACAATTCTAATTCCTAACGATTTGTCTTGAGAAATTAAATTTGCCGCTACATTTCTAGGATTGTCTAAAATTAGTGTTGTTGGTTTCTCGGATAAATCTATTAATTGCCAAGCTACTTCTGGAATGTCTTTGAAAACATTGTACATCATTTTTTCGCCATTCATAAGCACAATCATACTTTGCGTTTCTGCTCGTTGCTTAAGTTTATAGATTTTGGCAACGGCTTCGGGATTCGTCGCATCGCAACCAATTCCCCAAACCGTATCTGTAGGATAAAGAATAATTCCACCTTCTTTTATGATTTCGTAAGCGTTGTGAATTTCTTGGTTGAGATTTTCCATTTACTATTTTATATATTGTTTTCTGGTGATTTTCTGTTGTTTTAAAAGCAATTATAGAAAATAAATTATTTTGTTAGTAAGATTATAAGTTAGCAACTTTAACGAATTAATAGATTTTTTAATTACTACCTTTTTTATATTTGACAACTCTTTTTATACTAAACCATAAAAATAAAAAATATAAATAGGGTTCATACCAATAGCGCTTGAAAATTATTTTAAATGTTCCGCTTGTATCGAAATTGTATTTTGATTTTTCTTTTATGAATAAGATATTTAGCCATTTGAAAACAAATCGATTACATAATCTAAATTTCTCAATTTCATAATTAATTAATGAGAAATCCTGCTGTTTTATTATATATAAGTAGTTATTGATGAATGTATCAAAAAAGTTATATCCTCCTTTTTTATTTGGAGTATAAACATCATAATAATCATCAAAATAAATTACTGTATTTTTTTTGTTTTGTACAGTTTTATAACTCCAATCGACTTGAATAAATTGTAATTTTGAATACCTATTTTTATCTATAATCTTTTCGAAATCTTCTTTCCATATTCCAAAATTTACAATCCATGTACTTAAAAAACTTACTTCTTTGAGATACGAAACCGCATTGTTTATTATTATTTTACGATTTTTATTGAGAAACATATTTTGGTAAAAAAACAGGTTGTTTCCACTTCCCAAATTTTTTTCAATATGAGTAATCATGTAAGCTAACGAACCTGTTTTGAATGAAACAGTATCGTTAAATAATTTAATATAGTGTCCATTTGCGTATTCTAAAGCAATAGTAAAATTTTCATCTTTTACATTTTCTTTATTACAATAATATTTTGCTAATGGATATTTACCAACAATTACTTCTGTGTCATCATCTGAACAATTATCAGAAATTATAACTTCAATTTTATTTGAATCAAATTCTGGATTAGAAAAAAGACTATTTAATGTATTGTCAAGCACTTCACAGCGATTGTATGTTGGAATACAAATTGATAATATTATTGGATTCATAGTTTTGTTAATAACTGAATACTTATTGTTTTTTTATAAAAATCATGAATTTAAATATTCTCTAATCACATCAGCAATATAATCATAATGAGTTTCGTTCAATCCAGGCCATACTCCCAGCCAAAAGGATTGATTCATAATAATATCAGTATTAGACAAATCGCCCACTACACGATGCTCTATATTGGCATAAGCAGGTTGTCTTAGCAAGTTACCACCAAACAATAAGCGAGTTCCAATTTTTTTCTCCTCAAGATGTTGTACTAACATATGACGGTCTGCAGCATCTCCATCTCTTAAGGTCAATAAAAAACCAAACCAAGAAGGATCAGAATTTGGAGTTGCTTCAGGAAGAATAAAAACTTCTTCAAACTCTTTCATTCGTTCATATAAGGCAGCATAATTTTCACGTCTTCTTTGTACAAATCCATCTATTTTTTTGATTTGGGATACTCCAAAAGCGGCTTGCATATCGGTCACTTTTAGGTTGAAACCAATGTGTGTATAAGTGTATTTATGATCGTAGCCATAAGGCAAGGTTCCAAGTTGTTGCCCAAAACGACATCCGCAGGTGTTGTCTTTTCCAGGTTCACAATAACAATCACGACCCCAGTCTCTAAAACTTTCGGCTAGCTTAGATAATTCAGGATTATTGATTAATACCGCTCCTCCTTCACCCATAGTAATATGATGTGCAGGATAGAATGAAAAAGTGGAAATGTCGCCAAAGGTGCCTGTTTTTTGTCCTTTATAAGTAGCCCCTAGAGAATCACAATCATCTTCTACCACCCAGAGATTGTATTTTTTAGCCACGCGCATTACTTCATCCAAATCAAAAGGATTTCCTAATGAATGGGCTATCATAATCGCTTTTGTTTTCGAGCTTACTGCCGCTTCTAAAAGTTCTACTTTCACGTTATGCGTAGCAATATCAATATCTATAAACACAGGAATCGCGCCAAACTGAATAATAGGGTTTATTGTAGTAGGAAATCCTGCAGCAACGGTAATTACTTCATCACCAGGTTTGATAGCACGTTCGCCTAATTTTGGAGAAGTCAAAGCATAAAAAGCAACCAAATTTGCTGATGAGCCTGAATTTACCAATAAAGCTTTAGGAGCACCAAAATATTGTGCAAAATCAGATTCGAATTTGTTTGCAAAACGACCTGCTGTTAACCAACCATCTAATGCGGCATCAACACCCATAAGGATGTCTTCTTCGTCCAGCACTTTACCTGTAACTGGGATATAGTTTTCACCTGCAATTATTACCTGAGTTGATTTTTTTTTAGCTATTTCTCTTAAGCTATTGAGAAGCGTTTTGTCTGTTAAGTTTTGTAACATATAGAAATGTTTTTATTATAAATATTAAATTATTTTTCAGTTATTTCGTTTCAATTGATTCCATAATATGGTTCTATTAATGGCTTCACTAATATTGAAATTCTCTTTAACATTTAATTTTTTTGTTATTTTATTTGTATTTGGAACTAATTTAGAAATACTCGAATATTTTTCTTTTGAAGATTTAGAAAAAACTTCCATTTTTGAATCTATTTGTTGTTGAATTGTAACAGCAAGTTGATCTAAAGATATGGAATGACTACTTCCTAAATTGTAGGTTTCTCCTACGGCTCCATTTACTAAAGATTTAAGAATCCAGAAAGCCATATCACTTGCATATAAATAACTTCTTTCGGTTAGACCATTTCCTAAAATTCTAATAGGGCCTCCCAAAATCCCATCTCTTATAAAGTTATTTATTGCCCATGGCTTTTCGAGATCTTGATAAGGGCCAATAAAAGCAAAAGGTCTTAAAATCACTATTGGGAGTTTCAAATAATTTCTATAATAAGAACAAACCGTTTCAGAAATTCTCTTTGATTCGGCATAACAGTTTGATGAGGTAAGAGGTTCTAATATTCCTGCAAAGTTTTCATCAATTAATAGCTCTGATTCATTCTTACCATAAATCTGATGAGAACTAATATGTATTATCTTTTTTAAATTTGAAATTCTTGATGAAGCATCCAATAATGATTGGGTTCCTTTGTAGAAAGTTTCAATTGTTCGCAAAGGATGTGATATGTGTTCACGATTATCTGGCGAACCTGCGGCATGGATGATATAATTGATGTCTTCAGGAAGACCATGTAAATACCTGACATCTTGTTCAATAAGCGTAACAAATGATTTTTTTGCCAAATGAGGAACCTCTTCCTTGAATTTGTCAATATCTCTTCCTAATAAATATAACTTAACATTAAGATTGCCATTTTCATTTATATAAGAAACCATCTCTGTTATCCATTTTCCCATAAAACCTGTACCACCTGTAATAAGAATTGATTGGTTATTTAAAATAGATAAACATTCTATATCTGTGCATGCCTTTTTACAATCCTCCAAGACAATTTTGTTAGCAGCTAAACTCATTATTTTCGATTTTTAATTAAATCCATAACAACTTCTATAATAATATCTTCTTGTCCTCCAACAATTTTTCTTTTTCCTAATTCACTATAGACATCTCTTGGATCAACTTCGTATTCGCTGGAAATCCTGGTAACGTGTTTTGCAAAACCTGAAAACACCCCTGACAATCCACTCACAATACTTTCTGACTTTATTATAGGAACGCTTGACATTATTTTATTCTCAGCTAAATCAGAAGCATCAAGCATTTTATATAAATCAATACCTGTGATGTATCCCATTTTTTCTAAAACAGCCACCAAAACCTCTAATTGGGCATTTCCCGCTCCGGCGCCAAAACCTCTTGCAGTTCCGTCAAGAATTTTTGCGCCAGACTCTATTGCTGTAATTGAATTTGCAACAGCCATTCCAAGGTTATTATGAGCATGAAAACCTACTGGCACTTTCAGTCCGTTAACCAAAGCTGTAATTTTTTCCTGAACATCGGAAGGTAAATATGCTCCGGCTGAATCCATAATTATAATTCCTTCGGCTCCATAAAGTTCCATTTTTTGTGCTTCTTCAACCAAAACAGAAGCAGATGCCATGTGGCTCATCATCAACACTCCATAGGCTTCTTTACCTCTTTCTCTCACATAACCTAAATGCCGTTGTGTAATATCGGCCTCGGTGCAATGAGAGGCAATTCGAATTACATCTACACCAATATCTATCGCTTTTACTAAATCTTTTTTTATAGTTGCAAAACCAGGAATTACATGTATTCCTAATTTACTCTTTGTAAGGTGTTTTCTAGCTGTTTCTAGCATATCCTTATCAGTTTCTTTGCACAATCCAACTTGAAGCGAGGAAGCGCCAAGGCCATTGCCATGCCCAACTTCTACTATTGGAACTCCTGCCTTATCCGCCGCTGCCGCATAAATAGCAATTTGCTCAACACTCAACTGATGTGCACAGGCATGATTGCCATCTCGGAGTGTAGGGTCACTAATTAGTATTTGTTTAATCATGGGGGTTATTGTTTAATGGTGTTAAAATTTTTAGAATATTGTTCAGCAACTGCTATTGCAGCACAATTAATAATATCCAAATTGCCAGCATATTTAGGAAGATAATCACCTAATCCTTGAGCTTTAACCATAATTGCAATTCTTCCGTTTTCGTATATGGGAGGGACTATTAAACTATATCCTGGAACATATTGCTGTATTTTTTTTACCATTAAATCTACTTCTTGTATTAAAGTTTCCATATCTGGATTTTCAACTTGAGCAAAGATAGTCGTTTGCATATCAATGCAAGGATCAGCTGGGTTTAAGTTTAATATTGCTTTTGTATTAGGTACTTTTGAAAAATGTTTGATTCCGTTTTCGGTAGTATCAATATATTCGTCAAGATTAAGCCTAGTGGCAGGTCCTGCACTTCTTGAAGCAATGCTTGATACAACTTCTATATAATTGACATTTTTTTGGGTCTTACCGATAACATAGGCTATTGGAATAGAAGCTTGCCCTCCACAGGTTATCATATTCACATTTCGATGTTCTAGAACTTCTTTTAAATTAACTGCGGGAATGCAAAAAACACCCAGTTTAGCAGGTGTCATGTCGATAACAATCTTACCTAATTTGTCTAAAATTTTCCAATGTGCTTTAGCGTCCTTTGCTGAAGTAGCATCAAAAACTAAATCAATTCCCTCGGAATTTTTGACAATTCCGTTGATGCTTTCATCAGAAACTTGAATTCCCAAAGCAATAGCTTTGGCCATTCCAGGAGAAGACAGGTTTCTTCCTACGAACAGAACACATTCTAAAAATTCGGAACGTTCAATTTTAATTAATAAATCAGTTCCTATGTTTCCACTTCCTAATATTGCGACTCTAAGTTTTTTCATGGTTTATTTTTAAGGTTCAATCTTAAGAGACTTAGGATGTAATCCATTTATCATATTTTCTATTAATTCTTCTCTTGGGATAAAAGGAGACAAATCTTCTAATGGCGGTGAGATTAAACTACCATCACTTTGAATTGCTAAGCTTAGTTTTGGCACAAATAATTGATAAGGGTGCATAAAAACTTCACAAATTACGGGACCGTCAATGTTTTGTACTTGAGGAATTACAATTTCAAAATCTTCCCAAGTTTTAATTTGGAAAGAAGGCATTCCAAAAGCAGTTGCCAAAGCACTAAAATTTGGGCAAGTTACTCCAGAATTGGAATCAACTCCAGCTCTTCTTCCTTTAAATAATGCATTTTGTGTATGCTTAATCATTAAATAACCATCATTATTAAAAATAAATAATTTTATGGGCAGCTTATAATGTATTATTGTTTGTAATTCTTGAAGATTCATCATCATACCGCCATCACAATTCAAGCAAATCACTTCACCTTTTCCTCTTGCAACAGAAACTCCAATTGCTGCAGGCAAACCATATCCCATTTCTCCTAAACCTGTAGAAGTCATTAATCTTTGGTTTTTGCCTATTTTTAATACCTGATGACCGCTTAATAGGGCGGTGCCCATATCTGTGGTAATATGCTGATCTTCTTTGAAGTGTAAATTTAATTTTTCCATAAATTTATAGGAGTTAATAAATCCATCTTTATCTGGATGATCAGTCTCATTGACCCATGGATAATCCTTTCGGTATTTATTACAGATTTGAACCCAATTAGAATAATCAGGCAATGGATTTATTTCATTATCCAATAAGCCTTTTATAAAATCTTTTGCATCAGCATTTATTGAGTATTTGTATCTTTCTTTATACTTATCTAATTCAAATTGATCAATATCTACAACGGCTATTTCTGCTTCTCTAGCAAGTTCTGTAATGTCATAGCCAATTTGGGAAATTGCCATTCTAGTGCCAATACAAATCAATAAATCAGAATTTTGCAGTATAAAATTTGCACATCTTTGACCGTAAGTCCCTGCTCTTCCATAAACTAATGGATGATTTGAATCAATCGAATCAATACCTGCCCAAGTAACTAAAGAGGGTATGTTATATTTTTCTAATAAAGGTTCTAATAATTGTTCTGCACCAGCTAATCTAATACCATTTCCTAGCCATAATAATGGACGTTTTGCATTAGTCAACGCTTCTGTAATTGATGCTATACTATTAGCCAAATCAGTTTCAGAATCCAAATTCAATTTTGGCAATTCCGAATCTTTAAAATGCTTAATTTCTTCTATAGATATATTGGTAGATTGCAAATTCATTGGAACATCAATCCAACATGGACCTGGTCTGCCATGAGTAGTTATTGCATAGGCTTTTTCCAACTCATATATTACTGAATTTGGATCTGATGCTTGAGTTGCATATTTAGTAACTTTAGCTACCATTGCTGGGCTATCATATCCTTGAACACCCCACATTCGAACGTCTTTGTGTATATCTACAAACTTAGAATGTTCATTTCCTGATATAATAATACCTGGGATTGAGTCTGCCCATGCACTTACAACACCTGTAATTCCATTTGTAGAGCCTGCTCCTGTTGTAAGAATAGCGGCAGTTACTATGCCATTTGTTCTATAATAGGTTTGCATAGCCATACAAGCGGCTTGTTCGTGATGAACGCAGATTATCTCGGTATAGCCTTTCTGTTGAATTGAATCAAAAATATGGGCATTTCCAGCCCCAATGATTCCAAAAACATGTTTTATTTCTTTTTCGATTAAGAAATCTGCAATCAAATCGCTTACTTTAATACTGTTGTTCATTTTAAATTTTTAAAAATAATTTATTAAAATCAATAGTTTTTCTGACACCTTTTTCTATTTCGGTATAAACTTTTAAATGTAATTCATTTATTGCTTTATTTATATCGGGTACGTATCTTAATACAGGTTTGTTAGATAAAGGTGTTTTAATAATTATATTAGTTTGCTTTGATTTACTTTCTTTTAAAATTAAATTAGCAAGTTCCGATATGCTTATTGATTGATTTGAACCAACATTATAAGGATTGTTGTTTTTTCCTTTAAATAATATTGTCCACAACCATATTGCCAAATCTGCGGAATACATATAGGATCTATACGTTGTGCCATCGCCCTCAATAATAATATCTTCCTCATTTATTACATTTCTAATAAAATTACCTGCTGCAAAATGGGTATCCAATGCTAGAAATGGACCAATAAAAGCGTAACATCTTGCTGTTTTTACAGGCAAATTATACTTTTTATGATAAGTTGCACATAAAACTTCTGCCATTCTTTTTCCTTCTCCGTATACTGAATTAGCATCAGATATATTGGGTGACCCCAAATAATCTTCTGCGATATTTTCAATATTTGATGGCTGAACACCATATACAGCTCCACTACTTGTAAATAGGAATGATTTAACTTTCTTTAATTTGGCAAACTCTAAAATTCTTTTTGTCCCATTTACAACCGTCTCAAACATTTCTAACGGTTCTTCAGTATTTAATTTGACACTTGCCTCTGTTGCGGCATGAATAATATAATCAATATCTTCTTCGATAAAGTTGAAATTAGTAATGTCTCCTTGCAAAAAACTAATTTCAGAATATTCTTTTAACCATTTATGCTTTCCAAGAAATTTATCTTTATTTCTTGTCAACAAAATAATTTTTGAATTTAATTTCAGTTTTCGATTTATAAAAATAAAACTCATAAGTAGCCAAATTCCAAAAAAGCCTGTTCCGCCACTAATAAAAAATGTTTTATTTTCCTGCCAATAATCTTTAGTATTATCTAACACTAAATTTAAGTCATCTTCAAAATAGTCTAACATCAGTAATGAATTATAATTCTAAAAAATATTTTATCTGTAGCGAAGAAAATTCTGAAATATTTCCCCTGTTTTTTGCAAATTCACTATACCAATCCATTGTCATATTTACCGCTTGCGCTGCGTTCATTTTTGGTTGCCATTTCAATTCTGAAAATGCTTTGCTAATATCTAGTTTTAACAATCCTGCTTCATGAGGTTGTTCTCCTTCTTTTTCAACAATATATTCTCCTTTTTTCCAACTCTTAATAGCTAATTTAAGCATTTCTTCAACAGAAAGCGCATCTGGAATATGTGGTCCAAAATTATAGGCTTGGCTAAATTTTATTGGTTCAAAAGCTAAATTTGCACCCAGTAATAAATATCCAACTATAGGTTCTAAGACGTGTTGCCAAGGTCGAACTGAATTTGGGTTTCTAATCACCACAGGTTTTTCATCGGCAAAAGCTTTTGCTATATCTGGTATTAAGCGGTCTTTTGACCAATCTCCTCCACCAATTACGTTACCTGCTCTGGCTACTGCAATCGCTTTTTGGTGTGTTTTGTATGTTTTTATATTGAAAAAAGAATTTCTATAGGAATCAATTACCAGTTCAGCACAGGCTTTACTGGCACTATAAGGATCATAACCACCTAATCGATCGTTCTCCCGATATGGATAAATCCATTCGTTGTTATGATAGACTTTATCGGTAGTAATTAAAACCACTGCACAGGGTTTTTCTAATAAACGAACTGCATCTAAAACATTTGCAGTTCCAATAACATTGACTTCAAAAGTTTCTGTGGGAATTTCATAAGACAAACGCACTAAAGCTTGAGCTGCCAAATGAAACACAAAATCAGGTTGAAAGTTTACGATTTCTTCCTCCAATCGTTTTTTGTCCCTTAAATCGGCAATAACAGAATTACAAATGGTATCACCTTCAATCAAATAAAATAAATCATCTTTGGTATTTGGCGCTAAACTATATCCTTTTACCTCTGCACCAATGAGGGATAATGTTTTTAATAACCAAGCACCTTTAAACCCTGTATGACCCGTTAAAAATATTTTTTTACCTTGGTAGGCTTGTTGTAGTTTAAAAAATAATCCTTGTTCTACCATGTTTTCCATTTTGCTTTATCAGAATTCCATAACTCTTCCAATTCAATTCTATCTCTTAATGCATCCATACATTTCCAGAATCCATAATGTTTGTATGCAGCCAGTTGATTATCTTTTGCAATTTCGAATAATGGTTCTTTTTCCCATTGCACATTGGTAACTTCGCCTTCTAAGTACTTAAATATTCCCGGTTCTAATACAAAAAAACCTCCATTTATCCACATACCGTCACCTACAGGCTTTTCAATAAAATTATCTACTTGACCATTTTTACCAATTTCTAAATTTCCGAAACGTCCTGGTACCTGCACGCTCGTTAAAGTAGCCAATTTACCATGAGATTTATGAAAATCCAGAAGTTCAGAAAAATTAACATCGGCTACTCCGTCACCATAAGTCAACATAAAGGTTTCGTCTCTGACATATTTTTCAATTTGTTTGAGTCTCCCCGCAGTATTAGTATGCAAACCAGTGTCAATAAGAGTCACTTTGAATGATTCTGTTTCAGATAAATGCACTTCAACATTATTATTGGCTAATTCAATGGTAACATCTGAATTATGTAAATAGTAATTGAAAAAGTATTCTTTAATATAGGTTGCTTTATATCCCAAGCAGATTACAAATTCATTATAATCATACTGTTCATACATTTTTAAAATATGCCATAAAATAGGTTTTCCACCTATTTCAACCATAGGTTTGGGTCTTGCTTCTGTTTCTTCCATAAGACGAGTACCAAAACCTCCAGCAAAAATTACTACTTTCATATTTTCATATTTTAAAATCTTTAAATTTCTATGTAAACATTGTCCGTCAAGGGATAACTGCAACATAACAAATACTCTCCGTTTTTTATATCAAGTCGATCTTTTGACAGACCTAACATTTTCAGTTCGCCTGATTTCAAGACTCCCTTACACTTAGAACAATTACCGGTCTGGCAAGAGTATGGTAATTCTAATCCTGCATCCAAAGCCCCTTCTAAAATGCTTTTCCCTTTTGCTACTTCAACTTCTATATTATTATTATGAAAATTTATTTTTATTTTTTGTGTTTTTATGTTTTCAAAATCGTTTGGATTTAAGGCTAATTTAAAATCTTCTGAAAAAACATCAGATGAAATTATATTCAAGTCATTTAACGTTTCTTTAATCATATCTTTAAGAGCAATAGGGCCGCAAATATAATGTTTATTATTAACACTGTTATTTTTTAGTAATTCTATAATGAATTGCTTATTAATTTTTCCATGAATAACATTGGGTAATTTAGGCTCATCCTTCAATTGGGTAAAAAAATGAGTTAATTTAAAGACTGACGGATATAATATTAATAATTGATTTATAGTTTCTGAAAAAATTATTGATTCGGTATTCTTATTTCCATATATCAAATGTATTTTTATTTTTGGGAAAGTGGCTAATATCTCCTTAATAATCGATATTAAAGGAGTAATTCCGCTGCCAGCCCCCCAAAAATAAATTGTGTCATCATTACTATTGTGAGTATAACAAAAATCACCTTGAGGCTCCATTACTTCAATTAGATTACCTACTTTTAAAGTGTCAAGAATATGGTTTGAAACCAACCCGTTTTGCATTCTTTTTATTGTTACTTCCAATAATGAATCTATACTTGGAGCACTTGACAATGAATAGGGTCTTAGATATTTTCGTCCATTTATAATAAATGAAAGTGTTAGGTATTGTCCAGCTATATACTTGACTTTACGTAAACTGGGCTGTTTAAAGCAAAGCGTTATACTGTCGGTAGTTTCCTCTTTTATTGATTCTATTTTAAGAGTGTACAGTTTCATTAATAAAAAATTAATTTTAATATTTGCAAATATAATAATTCTATCTTTGTAATGTCTTGCGAAAATTAATTGATTTATAATTTTATTAGCCCATTTTTTTTTTAATTGAAAAATTAAAATATTTAATATTTATTAATTTAATTGTAAAGTTATAATTGTTTTTTGTCAGATTCCTTTTGATAAAATTTATTTGTAACAACAAAAGCTTTTGAGACTATTTCATAGTTCATATCTTGATTCAGATTATTTAATTTTAAATCTAATACATCCAATTAAGAATTTCGTTTATTGTAATTTATAAAATACAATTCAATATTTTTAAATGTTATTTGACTAATAAAAATTATTGGAAATATACATAAAGAAATAATACCCCAATATTCTAATTCAGATAATTCTGCTGCTTTTTGAAACCCTATAACAAATCGAAATACTATAAATAGTACTAAGCCGTGAATTAAATAAATACTATAAGTAATTTGCCCGAATTTTCTGGAAAAATTACTTGATAGAAAACCGAAAAAACTGTTTCCATTTGAAATAATTAATAATATAAAAGTAGATGTAATTATTGGTAGTATTTTTTTTCCACTATTAAAATAATAAATAGATAAAAATAAAAACACCAAGCCTAAAAGCGAGAATTTGTAATCTTTCCAGTTAATTTTAATTTTCGAATTATTTAGCAATAAAGCACATAAAATACCACCTAAAAACGGAATAAAATTCTTTAATGAGGATTGATTTATAAATAATAAAACAAGAAAAATAAAAGTAAATAAAAGTAATGTTTTAATTGGGACTTTAATTTTGAAAAATAATGCTATTAAAGGTAATAATAAATAAAACATCCATTCGTATGGTAAAGTCCATGCAACTCCAGAATTTATTAAAAAAGTTTTATCTAATAAATTAATGTCAACTGATCCGTTTACACTAAAGAAAACCCAAGAAAAAACGCTTTTTATAATATTTAATAAACTATCCTTCATTTCAAAATTTGTAGCATAAATTACAATTATAAAAACAATGCAAATCGTAAAGATATACATAGGAAATAATCTATAAAATCGTGAAATAATATATTTATTCCAATTAAATTCTTTTCCTTTAGAATTTATAAGTTTTGAAACAAACAAAAAAGAAGTAATAATAAAGAATAAAACTACACTTGTTTCCCCAAAATGGTTAAATAAATTTAATTTTGGATGGTCCCAAATATTATTTTTTAGATATATTTTCCAAATGTAACTATGGTGTAAAAACACAAAGAAACCTAAATAACCTCTAATTCCATCAATTTCAGGGTATTTTACATTTTCAATATCTAATTTAATAATATAATTAGAAAATTTTACCGAAAGAAAAAGAGTGAAGCCAATTAACAAGGGGATAAATAATTCTATATTCATATTATGACATTATATTAATAAATTGTTTCAGATTAGAAAAACGAATTAATATTAATTAGACATTTAGTATTTTTTCTACCCAACCTCCTAAAGTGTATTTTTCAAAGATTTCTTTTGGAATTTCTTCATAATTAGTTTCAAAAAATGAGATAGGAATCACTGGTTTTTTTTCATTAATTACTAAAATGTTATTGGGATTATAAAAATCATAATTTACAATATCTGAATTGGTTGTGATTAGTTTTTTATGCAAACCTATACTTTCAAGAACTCTAAAAGTTAGGCCTTCTTGTCCAGCTCTATGAACATCAAGCAAAACTCGTGTTTTATTGATGTATTTATTTACTTCTGATAACGGTAAATGCTTATTAATATATTCAATATTTGATTTTTTATTATTATACTTTTTATCATAAATAAGAATTTTATAATTAATATTTCCAGATTTTAATTCTTCTATTATTCTTGAAATAATAGGCAAGCGTTTGTCTTTAGAACTAATGTTAAAAACTTGATACTCAAAATTTGTTTCAGATGTATTATTAGAATTGTAAATCCAATTAGTCGCAAATTTTAGGTTGTATTTTTTGCAGTCTTTTTTTTCAAATGAAAACACCTCGTCAAAATAAGGAATTACACGAATTATTTTTGGACATCGAGCAGTATTATCATTAAAAAATGCAATAGTTCTAGTACTATATTTTTTAAATTCTAAAATACTTTTTGGGTCAATAAAATCTCCTTTTATGGTCAGAATAACATCTTGTATTTCTCCTATTTCTTGAAGTTTTTCAATTATTTTTTTTCCAAAAAAAATCGTTTTTAAATTTTTTTTAAAAACTCCTTTAAGAATAAAATTATATATTTTATAGAAAAAATTAGGATATATAAATACAAACTTGTTAAAATCAATATGATTTA
The DNA here is from genome assembly GCA_947466955.1 of Bacteroidota bacterium. Classification (GTDB taxonomy): domain Bacteria; phylum Bacteroidota; class Bacteroidia; order Flavobacteriales; family Flavobacteriaceae; genus Flavobacterium. The sequence goes on along the minus strand of CANIFM010000018.1, from coordinate 8,064 downwards.
CAATATGACCTTTTTCTTCTAAAACCGCTTTTATGTGTTTGTTAAAGCCCCAATTATCTAAACTTATAATTGTTATTTTCATCGAAAGTCAAATATGATTTAATATGTGTTTAATAAACTAAAAGCAAATATAGTTTATAAAATGAATATAAAATATTTACTTTTGTCAAAATTTTTTAATATGCTAAAATCAAAAGTAACAGCTTTATTTATTCCTTTTAAATATCAATTAAACGATTTTATTACAAATTTTAATAATAGAGGATTGATTTTTGGCGATGGAAATAGAAATATCATTAAACTTTTTGATTTAGATTCAAAACAAATCAATATTAAATCGTTCAAAAAACCACATTTTCTTAATTCAATAATTTATAAATATTTTAGAAAATCAAAGGCAAGGCGTTCATTTGAATTTGCAAATATATTGTTAGAAAAAAATATTGGAACGCCAGAACCCATTGCTTATTTTGAAAATTTAAACTTTTTAGGTTTAAAAGACAGTTATTATATTAGCGAACATCTTCAATGTGATTTGACTTTTAGAGAATTGGTTCAAATTCCAGATTTCCCAGAAAATGAAATAATTTTACGTCAATTTACTCGTTTTTCTTATGATTTGCATCAAAAGGGAATTGAGTTTTTAGATCATTCACCGGGGAACACTTTAATAAAAAAGAGCAATGATGGAAAGTATGATTTCTATTTAGTCGATTTGAATAGAATGTTATTCCATAAATCAATGACTTTTGAAGTCCGAATGAAAAACCTTTGCCGTTTGACTCCCAAAAAAGAAATGATAGTAATTATGAGTAATGAATATGCTGAAATTTCGGGAGAATCGGAACAACTTATTTTTGAAACGCTTTGGAAAATGACTTCAGATTTTCAATTGAAATATTATAAAAAGAGAAGATTGAAAAAGAAATTGATGTTTTGGAAGAATTAGTTGTGAAAAAATAGTATTTTCACTTTTCAATAGAAAAAATGAAAGTTTCTGTAATAATTACGACATATAATGCAGTTGAATGGTTGCGAAAAGTACTCATTGGATTTAGTATCCAAACGGAGTGCGATTTTGAAATCATAATTGCTGATGATGGTTCTACTCCAGAAACCAAGGAAATTTTGTCTTTATTTTCTTCCAAATTTAAATATCCTATCATTCATGTTTGGCAGAAAGATGAAGGTTTTCAAAAAACTAAAATTCTAAACAAGGCCATTCTGAATTCCAATTCCAATTATTTGATTTTTACTGATGGCGACTGTATTCCTAGAAAAGATTTTGTAGAAATGCATTTAAAATATAGAGAAAACGGCTTTTTTCTATCTGGAGGATATTTCAAACTACCACTTTCAATTTCAAAATTAATTTCTGAAAAAGACATTCAAAATTCAAATTGTTTTCATTTAACCTGGCTTAAAAAAAATGGTTTTAAATTAAATTTTAAGAGTAGTAAATTGACGAAAAGTGTTTTATTTGCTCAGTTTATGAATTGGATTACTCCTACAAAACGGTCATGGAATGGTCATAATTCATCTGGTTGGAAAAATGATATACTTGCAGTTAACGGTTTTAATAATGACATGCAATACGGAGGCGAGGACAGGGAATTAGGCGAAAGAATGTTTAATAATGGTATGCTTTCTAAACAAATACGTTATAGCGCAATTTGTGTTCATTTAGATCATGCAAGAGGATATTCTACTCCTGAAATTTGGAAAAAAAATAGAGAAATACGAGAATACAACAAAAAAAATAAGGTTACTAAAATTGAAAACGGAATAAGTAAGTTAGTCGAAAGTTGTAATGTCGTAAAGTCAAATGTCTCTAAATAGAAATAAACTATTTAGAACGTGGCACTTTATTACACATACTACTTAGCTTTTAATATTAATTCGAATATTTTAGATTTTAAAAATTCCTCCAAAAGCGATTACACGTTGAAAAAACATAAAATGTTGTGATGCACTATCGGAATTATCAAATGTAGTTTTGATATTTGGCATATTTATATAACCTCCTTTTAATTCAGCTTGAATAAAAAAGTATTTGAAAAAAGTTAGATTAAGTCCTGCTTTTGCTGAAACTCCATAACCAGCTACATTAAAATCATCATGTCGCGGCTGCCCCATTAACATTACATTTGTTTTTGGGTATAAAATTCCACCTCCAGCGCCTTCTGTTAAACTGATTTGAAATTTATCAGTGTCTCTTATTTTAAAAATTTTAGAAATATCATCAACTCTGGAAATTTCTGAATTGATATAATTTAATCCATCGGTATGTTCAAAAGTTAAAAAACTTTCGTCAGATAAATCTACAACCCCATTATTTATAACTGTTGCATCATAAGAAGTAGGATAATTTCCAGTAATCCGCACCGTTTGATTTTGAACCATAACATACTTCATGTGGTCTAAACCGATAGAAATATTGTAATGATCATTGATGAAATAACCTAATCTAAAATTAGTTTGAGGAATGGTCATTCTTGAAGGATTTATGTAATCAATATGCCAACCTTTAGGTTTGTCAACGGCTGCTACATCATACAAAGTAAAATCATAGTTATTACCTTTAAAATGGATGTCAGAATTGGTATAACTGTCTCGGTTTCCACCCCAATAAATATAAACTTTCCCTTTGTTATGCGCCGTATATTTTTCTGATATTGGTTTAGATTCTTGAGATAAACAGTTGAAAAAACTAAAAAGGGTAATTGTAAATAATGTTAATTTGTGCATTGTGTAAATTTTAGTAGGTAGTATTTAATGTAGATGTTATTAATTCAGTATAATTTGCAAATATAAATACGTTATTTGGGTTAATTTCAATTTCGTGAATTTAATACTCAATTCTAAGATGATTTTAACACTTCATTGTATGTATTCATTAAAGAAGTGGCGATTACGTCATCATTAAACTGTTGCACAAAATTTAAACCCTTAATTTTCATACTTTCTTGTTTTTCAGGGTTATTCAATAAATTATATATTTCATTGCGAATTTCTATAACATTTAATGAATCAACATAGATTGAATTTTCTCCTCCAGCTTCTGCAAAACATCCTCCTTTTGTTGTTATCACTGGCGTTTGAGAATACAAAGCTTCTATAATTGGAATTCCAAATCCCTCGAAAATTGATGGGTAAATAAATATTTGAGACATTCTATAAATTGCGGCCAATTCTTTAAGTGCTACATTTTCTAAAAATATAATTTTATCCTCTAATTTGTTTTCTGAAATGTAGTTACTTATTTCATTATAATAAGCTGTTTTTTTACCAATTATAACAAGCTGAATATCAATGTTTTTAATTGCTTTAATTGCAGAAAGGATATTTTTTCTTTTTTCAATTGTTCCAACATTTAAAATAAAATTTAATGGCAAATTATATTTTGTTCTTGTGATTTCAAGAAATTCTTTAGAAATTTCTTCTTTAAAAACTGGTGAACAACCTTGATAAATAACTTTTATTTTTTCGGGTTTTATTTTCAGATATTCTACAATATCCTTTTTAGTTTGTTCACTAATTGCAATAACTAAATCGGCTTTATTTGCTGCATATTTAAATTTATAATAATGAATTTTACGATCAAAGAAAGTGTATAATTCAGGATATCTCATAAATATTAAATCATGAATTGTGACAACTGTTTTTATTCCTGATTTGTTCAATCCAATTGGAATTTCACCCGATAAACCATGGAAAACAGCTACTTTATCTGCTTTAATTTGTGAAGTTACATTAAATAAACGCCAAAGTGAAGTAAATTTTTTATTGCTGTTTTTTATGGGTAATTTTTCAATAATTATTTTACCATCAATTTCAATTCTATTTATTTTTTTAGGTTTTGGATTGTATAACAAGTAAGTATTTTCAGGATAATAGTGCGCTAATATCCTAATCAAATCTCGGCTATAATTGCCCAAACCTGTTTTGTTATGAAAGAATCTTTTTGCATCAAACCCGAGTATCATTTATTGTAGTTTGTTATTTTTAAGAAATAAAAGTAATGAATTATTAAATAGTTCGGGTTTTAAAAGTTGATATATTTCAGAAAAATTATTTTTATTGTTTTCTAAATAAATTGGATTATAGTCGGAAATATGCACGGAAACATTTGAAGTCCCATTTTCAAACATATTCCAATCATTTTTAAGTATAAATGGTGAAAAAATAGTGAATGTTGGAACATTTAGCGCTTTGGCAATATTAGTTGCACCCCCTTCGTTACCAATAAGTGCGGAACATTGACTTGCAACAATCATAAATTCACGGAGCGTTTTAGCATAAAAATCAAAAAATATTTTTTCTTGAGTTTCTTTTTTACAAAGTTTAAACAATTCTAAAGCTTCTTTTTTTTGATTTGGAATATAATTAAATAAAATTTGAATTGAATTATTGAGTGCAATTTCATCAATCACTTTCGCCATATAATTCAAAGGATATGTTTTCGATTCGCTGCTTCCTAATGCACTTATCATAACAATCGGACTTTTTAAATCAAGCCCGTTTTGTTCTAAATTTTTAGTAGCAATTTCAATTTCGGCAGCGGTTAAATATATTTTTGGCTTGATTACTTGAAAATCAATTCCCAAAGGTTTTAATAATTGTAATCGGTGTTCAACTGCTTTAGTTGCTGTTGAAATAGAATTTTTACTTCTAATTATAGTATCGGTATAAAAAAATTGAGAATAGGATTTATGAAAAGATAGAGTAGTTTTTGCCCCTGAAAATTTACATAAAAAGGCAGTTTTTAATTTTGCATACGAATCAATAATGACATCATAATTTTCACTTCTAATTCGATTTAATTGTGAGATAAATCCAGCTAATCCTTTTTCAATATTGGGATCTAAAATAATAACTTTGTTAATAAAAGGATTATTTTCAATTACTGGTAATGTGTTTTTATTTATTATGTAATGCAAAGTAGCTTCAGGAAATTTTAATCTTAATTCCTCAAAAACAACACTCGTTATTAGTACATCACCAATCATTTTCGGCTGAATTACTGCTATTTTCATATAGATTTGGATTTTATTTTATCAATTAAATCTTTAGTATTATGAAAATTATAATTCTTTTTTTTCATCCAAATAATAAGATTTTCTAATCTATCATTCATTTGTTTACCAGAATTTTTAGAGATATATCCTGGAAATCCATATCGTTCTTCATCAACTAAATTTGTAAATTCCCAAGGATGAAAATATAAATTAAGGTATTTGTCTTTTTTTATGGTTGCTTTACACAACAATTTATATATCCATAAAGGCAAATTATGAAATGACAACCAAAACAATGGAAATCGAATTATTGGGCTAACTGAAGCAGGAATTTGCCAAACTCCATCTTGCTTAAAATAAGTTCTTGGTTTAGAGAAATTATTATACCTTCCAGGAATATAGGTTGGATTTAATGACGAATTATAAACATATCCAGCTTTAAAAATTTCAATTTCATCAACTGGTTGCATTCTTGGCATACGAAATCCAATGACTTCAGTTTTCGTGATTTCTTCCAATTTGTCTTTTGATTCTTTTAAATGTTCTACTTTGAAATCACTGTGATAGTAACTGTGTGATGCTATTTCATGCCCATCATTAATAATTCGTTTTATTATTTCGGGGGCATTTATTGCAAAAATAACGGTGCTGAAAAAAGTAGCTTTTGCTTGGTGTTTTTCTAATAAATCTAAAATTACTGTTGTTCCTTCAATGGAAATTTTAATTTGATCTTCAAAACTAATTGTTTTTCCAAATTCAAAAGGCATATCAAATTCTTCAATATCAAAACTTAATAAAATCATCTTTTGGCTTCTATGTTAGTATCTCTAATGATGTAATTTGGTCGATTTTTGGATTGGATGAAAATTTTCCCAACATAAATCCCAACGATTCCCAAAACTATTAAATTTAGACTTCCAAATAATACAATTGTAAAAATTACAGAAGCCCATCCTGAAATTGCTAAATGATAAAAAAGGCTGTAGAAAACATAAATAGAATAAAAAAGAACTCCTAAACCTGCCAATGAAAGCCCAAGAAATATGGATAAATATAAAGGTTTAGTACTAAAAGAAACAATACCGTGTAAGGCCAATTTCATTAAAGATTTTATAGAATAGTTACTTTCTCCTGCAAATCGTTGCTCTGGAATGTAAGGAATTCCAATTTGCTTAAAGCCAATCCACTTTACCATTCCTCTTAAAAACAACTCATATTCATCTATCGAAACGAGCGCATTAATAACTTTTTTATCAATTAATCTGTAATCAGCAATTCCATTTTCTAAATTAATATCAGACAAATAATTTACAATTTTATAAAATGCTTTAGAACCAATTTTGTTTTTTAAACTTGCATCAGGATTGTTTTCTTTTCGATACGCATAAATTATTTCAAAACCAGCCTCCCATTTTTCAATCATTTCTTTTATTAATGTTGGTGGGTGTTGCAAGTCAGCATCAATTGTAACCAAAGCATCCCCATCTGCTGCATCAATTCCCGCTTTTAGAGCTTGATCTTTACCGAAATTTTTAGAAAATTCAATAAATTTAACTTTAGTATTTCTTACAGATTCAATTTTAAATATTTCTACTGTATTATCGATACTTCCGTCATCTACCAAAATTATTTCGTAGTTATAATTTAATGTTTCAAAAACCACTTCAATTTCTTTAATGATTTTAGGAATATTTAAGGCTTCATTAAAACAAGGTATTACTACAGCTATTTTTTTATGCATTTTCATTATTTTTGTTATACAATGAATGATAATTCTTGAATTTTTGGGTAAACATTTCATATACAATAGCTCCCCAAATAAGCACACAAGGTAATGCTTTTAAGGCAAAAGGACGAATATAATTCACTTTTAAATATTCAGGAATTAAATCTGAAGGGGAAAAACTGGTTAGAATTAATGCTAAAACAAATAGTCCAATGTTCAATTTCGAAATAGGTTTCGGCTGAATTACAAACCAAATTGCTACACCAACAAAAGCAATAATGTAAGTTGGGGATTCAGAACCAGAACTAAAAATCACTGTGAATATAAGAACAGAAGCCAATAACATCAATCTAAAAGATTGTTCTTTAAATTCTTTTATTCTCAAATATTGAAGTCCAAATAAAATTATTCCACCTATCAAAAATGGTAAATTTGAAATTGAACTATCCTGAAAAATACGACGAATCATTCCCATTAAAGAAATATCTTGATAGGAATTTAATCCTACATTTTCACTGTTTTTTGCTATTAAATCATAAAGCCATTGTTGGTATGTTTGGATAATATATTCGGGTGATGAGAGTAACATTGGAAGCGTAAAAAGTACAATGCTCCAAAATAAAAGCGATAAAATAAACTTGATTTTATTCTTAGAAAAAAAGAAAAATGCCAGTCCTACAATACCATATAATTTCACAAAAAGCCCCAAAACAATAAAAAATGCTGACCAAAAGTCTTTTCTTTTTTCAATGTTAACAAAAGAAAGAATAATAATAGCTGTCAACATCGGATTGAATTGTAAGCCAAGTAACGCTGTGAGAAGTTCTTGAAAACAAATCCATAAAACAGCATTTATTTGAGTCGATTTTAGCGGTAATTGTGTAATAGCCCAAGCTAATATTCCAGCATTAAATAATCCCCAAAGAGGTAATCCTAAATAATCGGGGAGAAGCGCAAATGGAGCAATTACAAAACTAAAGACTGGGCCGTAATGATTATGATCAAAATATTCTAATGGATATTCTTTATATAATGGCAGTTTTTCTATCGTATGAAAATAAACATTTTTATAAATTTTATAATTGTTGTATTTTCCAATTAATAGTTGCTTGACTACAGATATAAAAGTTATTATCATCCATAAAGAAATGATATAGAGCCTATTATTGAAAAAAGGTAAACTAAAAAAAGAAGTTATTTTTTTATTAATGGAATTTATTACCATTTTGAGGAGCGATTAGTTTTAAAAAAGTGAAAATATTTCAATTAAACGGCAACGTCATATTCTCTTAAAGCATCATTCAAACTCGTTTTTAAATC
>CANIFM010000017.1 GCA_947466955.1 Bacteroidota bacterium | reverse complement strand
GATATTCAAAAATTAGAAGAATTATATTCTACTAAAGATATTGTTAAATACTTAAAATTAACAACAGAAAATATCAGTAACAAAGTTTGTATAAGTGTGGCAAAAAGATACAATGTAAAACCATTTCTTCGTTTTTCACTATAATTTATGACGGCAGTTACTCCAGCAATAATTAAAGCCATCATAGAATTACAAACATTACCAACAGTATCAAAATTTACTTTAGGTGGTGGTACAAATCTAGCACTACAATTCAATCATAGAATTTCTGATGATATTGATTTCTTTTATGATGGCATAATTGGCAAAGAGGGATTTAAAAATATCGAAAATGAAGTAAAAAACTATTTTGGTACTAAAGCAAAAAGTTTTGATGATCCTTGTGATATAAACGACCAATATTGTTTCTTACGTTTCTTCCTTGATTTAGAAGATGGCACAACCATAAAAGTGGAGATGCTTCAAAATATGAAGAATTTGTTTGATGTAGAAGTTAATCAAGGAATAAGTTTGCTTTCAAAAAAAGACATCGGCTTATTCAAATTAATCAGTACATCAAACCGTTCTACCAAAAAAGATATTTACGATTTAGACTTTATAACCGATACAATTTCATTAATCGATTTATATGAAAGCTTAAAAGTTAAAACACTAAAATTCAACAAAGAAGAACATAAAACAATATTTGATTTAAGTAAAAACAATACCCCTATTGACAATCCAGAATTATTATTAAAATTTGATGATAATTCCGATTATTCAAAGTTTCCATCACACACAAACGATACCATACAAATCATCGAGGGAAGCAAAACTTGGATTGAAGCAAAAATAAGTTGGCGTTCAAAAGTAAGACGACTTTACGACCATTTAGGCAAAGATTTCCCTGGTCCAAAAGGAATAAAAATCAAATAAGCCATTATCTCATTCAGCTATCCAATAACTGTCATTGTGAGGAGGAAACGACGAAACAATCTCAAGTATTCCTAAACTCGCATCTTTGTTTGCTTCTTTTCGCTAATTTCATTTTTTATTCAACATTTCGTATCTTTAATTCTAATTTTTAAAGAGGTGTTTTTTATGGAAACTATCGAATTAACTAGAAAAGAATTATACCATATCGTATGGTCAACAACACTTTCAAAGTTGACACAGCAGTATGCCTATACAAATGACGGTATAAAAAAAATTTGCAAACAATATGAAGTCCCAATGCCAGATGGTAGTTATTGGTCTAAACTCAAATTCAATAAAAAGTTCAAAAAAGAAAAACTCAATCCAGTATTCAATAGTGTTGATAAAATTATTTTAGCAATTAGAGAAGAAGGTAATCCTATAAATATAGACAATACACCTTTAACAATAAGAACCAAAGAAATTGAGAGTGATCCAAAAGCACCGTTAATAGTTCCTGAAAAATTAACAAAGCCAGATATCTTAATTCAGAATACTAAAAGCTATCATCAAAGTAGAAAGAATAAAGATTTTGTTAGAAACGATAAATTGGATATCGTACATATTTATGTAGAAGAAGCCAATTATAATCGAGCATTAAATATAATGGATAGTTTTATAAAACTACTTAGGCATCGCGGTCACTCTTTCCGTAGAGACAGAAATAATTATGGTCCTAAAATAGTAGCTTATGATGTAGAATTTAGCTGGAACATAAGAGAAAAAACAAAAAGAATTCTTTCTGATAAAATATATGAAACTGCAACATATATACCAACGGGTATTTTAATTCTTCAAATTGGAGAAAGTTTTCGTGCAAAAGAATGGGTAGATGGTGCTACTAAATTAGAAAACAGATTATCCAAAGTGGTTGCCAAAATCGAACTAGATGCACTAAAAGAATTAGAATGGCGAGAAGAATGTAGAATTCATAGAATACAAGAAGCGGAAAAAGAAAAACTCAGAAAAGAATTTCAAGCCAAAAGAGATATAGAATTATTAAATACCAAAGATTTATTTAAACTAGCAGAATACCATAATAAAGCCAATATTATTAGGGATTATATAAGTAGAATAGAAAATCAAGAACCTGATAATAATCAAGAATCAACTGAATTAATAGAGTGGATTAAATGGGCAAAAGATAAAGCCGATTGGTTAGATCCTTTAGTAAATAAAAATGACGAATTATTAAATGAAAAAGACAAAGAAGATTTCACCAATCAAAAACAAACAAGTAATAGTTTCTACCGATATTAATTGTAGTACCAGAGTTTAAAATGAATTAATTGACGCTTTCCGTTCCTATTGCCACTTCTTGCCGACGCTCCAAAAAAAAATACTGTCACAGTTTTTGAGACAAAAACACGTACGCTTAGCAACTTGCGCCAGACCTGCCCCCGGCAACGGCGAACTCCTTTAAAAAACAAATAAGTACGCCGTGAGCAAATTTTTTTCCCCAAGCTTAGTTACATAATGTGGCATTATAGTGCATAAAGAACCACCCTGCTTCTAATGAAAATCAAGGATGCACTATAATAACATTATGTAAAAAAGCCGCCACACCCAACGCGCTTGCCAGTGGCTCTAGGGCAACTTTTTGAGCAGCTTCCATCGCTCCAGCCGGCTACTCAAAAAACCACCCTTCGCCACTGTCTTCAACAACGTACTCCATTTCATAGGAAACTTTACGGTCATACCTACTTTCAAGAACGTTTACGTTCACTGTTTTTAGCAACTAACTTATTAAATCGGTAGTGTTTTCATTGCTTTTGTAAGTTCAAAAAATGGCTTTGACCTTTAGTTGATTGCCTATGGTTAAAGCCATTTTTAGAACACACAAAACCAAAAAAGCCAGTAAGAGTATCATTTTTTATTTGCCACAACGCACAGAAGTAATTGCTTTCACAATAGCAGATGCTTTTTCCTTTTCATAACACATTCCTTTCAGACTTGCGACTTTCAAACTTTTGACGTTTATAGGCATCAGCTATTACTACAAGCAATCAAAAACATCCCAATAAGCAAATAAAAAAATGATACCCATACTTGCGCTACTGCCCCATCGCACTCGGCAAGAGTTTTCATTGTTTTTTGAAGATGCTTTCCGTTTTCAGTTCACCATTCCGACTGAATACTAAAATCCGATTTCAGAACACTATTTAAGCATCCTCAAAAATCAAATAGTAGAAAGAAGAGTATCAATTTTTCAGATGGATAAAGCACATTTTCTTTTTCATCACATTCAGTCATCCATCTACAAAAAATTGATACACTTCCAAGAATCTTTATCTTCCATTTAAACACTCATTACTTCAGTATTTAATCCGTTTAAACAAGAACATTTGGATTGGATATTCAAAACAAAAAATAAATAAAAAGAAAGCTAAGTTAAGTTCCAGGTTTACAAAAAAGCAAGTTCAAGCCCTACGGGTTTTTGAAAAAATCTCCACCCATTCGGGTAGTATTTTTTCAAAAAAACTTGCTTTTTTGAAACCCTCCACTTGATATGATGGCTTTCTTTTTTTTTCTTTTTTTTCTTTTGAAAAATTTTATGTGTCGAGGGTAGCGAGGCACACCTGCATTTCAAGAGAAAATCTGCGGAAAATTGAAAATCTAATCAATTTTTAAAGCCGAATGTTATGCTGAATTTTATCATCAAAACCCACCGAGTTGGAACAATTTACACAAAATCCCATTTATTTGTACTTAACAAAGGGATGAACAGCGGGAAGCCCCAAAAAACGGCATTTACGAACAGTTTTGTTATCATTTTTCAAAACGAGGAGGACTGCGAAAGTGTTTTTTTTATTGCGTATAGTTTATGGCAAACAAAATTCTGGCATCCGTTTCTAGTAGGTTCAGTAATTCCATTTTTGCGCCTTCCAGATTTCAAAAATGAATTTATACCAAAAGCCAGTTTAATGATGGCAGAACACGAGGAGCACAAAAAAAATGTTGCAGCTCTAAAACTTCTAGAACAAAAAGAAAAGCAATTTCACGAAAATATCAACCTCATAAACGATATGCGTAGAGTGATTTTATACCGCTATTGCAGAAAATAAATCAATCCTGGTCCAAACGGACTAGGATTTTTTGCACCTTATTCCCAAGCAAACCAACGCATAAGTACAATACGATTGCCCCACTTAAATAAATCGAAGAAAAGCAAAGCAATCTACTTTTATTGACTGCTAAAAACTAAAAAAGCCCAGAATTACTGGGCTTTCAAGTTGGTTATTAACCTATTTTAAGGGTTTGTTTTAGGTTCTTCTTCCGTTTTTACAGCAGTTTGAGAAACTACTGAAATAATACTACCGCCAAGAACCAAGTAACCAGCAGCCGAAACCAATCCAACTGGTAAGGCAATAGGAGAGGCGATGATAATTCCGCCAACGGAAGCCAAAGCAATTCCAACAGTGCGAAGTATTTTAAACCATTTTGGAGTAGGAGCCAATGCTCTTTCCACGACATTCATATTTTTATTTTTCATAATCTTGATTTTTATAAATTGTTAATTCTAAATTGTGTACTCTTTTTTCGATGTATTCTACTTTCTGGTTCAATAAATCGTTACCACTTTTGAACTCGGTTTTGATGATTAAAGCCATCGTTTTAACTTCAATCAAATCTTTCTCCATACTCTTAAAATCAGTGTGTAATTGCTTGATAAAATAAGCCACAATCGAGAGTAGTAAGGTAATAAGTGTTCCAAAAAGTGTAGCGATGATGTTAATATTTTCCATTTTTTGGACTTTTTAGAATTGAAAATTATTTTCAATGGTTATTTTGTTGTTTTCAACTTTTGCCAATGCTACCAATTTTGGGTAAATCATTTTGTAAGCTGCAACACTTTGAGCAACTTGATAATTGCCATCAACAAACTGAAACCCAAAACCGCAAAGCGGACAACCGACAGTTTCCTTGATGGTGTTTCCAGTATGGATATACACAAAATTGAAATTTGGTAAACCCGAAATCTCAATCATTCCTTCGTGCAGCTTTCCAAATGCTTTTTTGTAATCCACATTTTTAGCGCCGTGAGTGTTCAACTTCAAACTAAAAACACCTTTTGGAATGGCAGTTTGTGAAGCTATTTTCACTTCTCTAATTTTATCCTCTAACAAATAACATTGAAAAATGCCGTTAATGTATAATTGGCTCAAAGTACTTTCTTTGCCTTGTGCTACTCTTATTATTTTACTTTCCATAGTCTTGGTAGATTTGAGATTAAACAAAAAATCCCTCACTTTTGGTGAGGGATTTTCGGAAGGTTTTTCTAAAAAGCATCCTCAACTTTCAAGCAGTTACCACTTGCAAACAAGTAATAATTTGCTCCAACTTGTTGGTAGAACTCAATTCCGATGCACTGTAAAACGGTTGTGTTTACAGTTGGAAGTGCTCCACCAGGTAAAGTTGCAGTTACAGTTGTTGCAGGAACTGGAGCATACAAATCCAAGAAAGCACTGTATTGAATATCGTTTACCTCATTCAAGTCAGCATCCATAGGATCATAACTGTTAGTGGTAGCGTTGTATTCAAAATCACTCACTACTGAAAGCGAAGTAATCAAACGGAAATGAGTTGCACCAGATGGAGCATTAACCAAATTCGCTTGATTAAAAGCATCCACTACCAAATCACCAGTTTCTCTATCAACTCCGTGAGTTAAAGAGAAAGGAGCATTGAAAATTCCATTGAAAGAAGTGTTTTTGTCAAACTCAAAACCTTTCAAGTAACTACGTTGTGTAGTGATTTCAATTTTACGATACCCTCTGGCTTCCGTTTGGTCTTCCAAGTTGATTTTCTTCATAATAGAAGTTAATCTTCCTGTTACTTGGCTGTCAGCCATTTGTTTCATTACTTGAGATAAACCAGTTCGAACAGATTTCCCAGCTTTGGCACAAGCGCCAAATTCGTTCATATTCTCACGAGTTCTCTCAAATTCAGGAGCAGTCAACACTTGGTCGCCAGTTGGTCCACCAATCATTCCAGCGAAGTAACCTTCCTGTCCTTTAATTTTGAAGTGTCGGATGTCTCCAAGAGTTCCAACATACTTAATAACACCTTTTTGTCTTGCCATTTTTTCTAATTTTTAATAGTTAATATTTGCTTGCAATTGCTGTAACAAAGTTCAATGATTATCTTTGATTATCAATAACTTAAAATACTGTAAATCAATGCAATACAACGCAAAAGCACCGTACATAGTGGAAACCCATTGGCAAATTGATGAAGTGCTTGATGGCGATAGCATTATTATTTGCAATCGTTTCACTCAAATGAAAAAAGAGATCCGACTTTATGGCTTGGATGCACCAGAAGTAAAACTAAATAGGAAGATGAAAAAAGATGAGGAGAAAAGCAGTTTACCTGCCCAATTATTGTTGCAATTTGGTTTGCAATCCTTACACTTCGTTTTGTCGGTTGCACCGCCTAAAACGACGGTAACTATCATCACAGAACAGGAGAATTATTACGACTATTGGAACAGGCAATTAGGGTATGTAATTTTGCCTAGTGGATTATGTCTAAATGAATTACTTTTACAGAATGGGTATGCTAAAGCTACCCAACAATATTATTGTGGCAAGCTAGCAGAGTATCAAGCGATGAACCGCCAAGCTCAGCTCAATAATATAGGGATCTATAGTCAAGTAAAAGTATTCTAATTTGTTGTACTTATGTTGTACTAAGAGAATTTAAAAAGTAAAGAACATCAATAAATAATAATCATTACAGGCGTAAAGAGTATATATACAAGTTGTGTGTCACTTTCGAGCGACAGAAAACCGAAAAATAAATTAAAAATGAAAAAAAGAATAATATTAATTGCAATTTTAATTGTCAGCCAATTAAATTACAGCCAAAAAACTGTAAAAATGGTTACTGAATATGGAGCAAAAAATAGAGAATTACAAGAAGTGTTAAGTTTTGAAAATATTGGCTTAGAAACTTTGAATTTCGAAAGTTCGGAAATTAAAGGGAAATATTACGAAATAAACATAAAGGAATACAAAAACGGTAAACTTATAAAAACCAAAAGTTTATTTGAAGGTTCTGATTCGGAATATTTCAAAATTGATTCAACTTTTACTTCTTTCAAATTTTTCACGAAAATGGAAAACAATATATTAAAAACATATTTAAAAGGGAAAAGATTTGGAAGTCGTCAAGAGTATTTTGATTTAGAAGAAGGGAATGGAAAATATGTTTTAAAAGATTTTCAAGGCTCAAAAAAGTTTTTAAACGTTCCTTTGAATGAAGAATTTCCGATTTTAGCAATTATAACAGCAACAAAACATAAAGATGGATCGGGTTCGTATTGTGAAGTTGCTCAATCTGAAATTTCACCAGAAAAATTTGGAGAGAAATTTAACATTCCACATTATTTTATAATATCAATGCAATTTAAATAAAAAAGCGAACGCACAACAGCTAGTAAGCAATTTGGGCATTAGTCTTATTAGAAAAATTGTCTAGTATTTGGAATATTTGGCAAATCCGAAAAATAAATCGTTATTTAGTCCCAAACTTCTTGTAGCGAGGGAACGTTAGCTGTAACCCTCTGCGCAGAAAATTAAATCGACTAATATTATTTTATTTGAAGAAAAAAATGTAAATTTGAAATAGTCGTATTTTAAAACCAAAAGCAATGGAAAGTATCACTGTTTACCCAAAAAATGAAAAGCAAAAATCATTGCTTAAGTCATTATTAGAAGAAATGAAAGTTCGATTTGAAATAGCGAGCCTTAAGGATGATACATCATTAAGTGAGAAAGATTTTTTTGCTAAAATTGACAAATCCATTTCTCAAGCAGCAAATGGCGAAACTAAAAAATTGTCCAAAGTACAACAAAAAGAGTTTTTAGGACTTTGAGTTTTTCTATTGAATTCACCATTGAAGCTGAAATAGACATTCAAAAGTTGAAAAAATCAGGAGATAAAAAAGCGCTAATAAAGATTGACAAATTATTAAATGAACTTCGAGAACATCCTTTGACAGGAACTGGAAAACCTGAACAATTAAAACACTATAATATCCCAACTTGGTCAAGAAGAATTACCGAAAAGCATAGGTTAATTTACAGAATTGAAGAAAACAAAATTATGGTTTTAGTGCTATTATTTTGGGGACACTACGGAGAAAAATAACAACCAATAGGATTAGGCTAAACTAACACAGGCTTCGAGCTATTGCGGTTGTCTTGCTGATTTTAAATTTTGTTTTGCACTTTGGTAGTCAGTGCTCAACCGATAATTTCGGCTATTTAAATCCGTAACATTGCAAAAGCCAAGGGACGTTACTTAATAATTTGACAAATAGTGCGTAAAATCAAAATATTGTACATATATTTGTACAAATTATAATAGTTATGGTAGTAACAAATATTTCAGACTTCAGAAAAGATATTAAATCTTACTTTGATAAAGTAGCAATAAACTTTGAAACTCTAATTATAAATCGTGGAAAAGATTCAGGGATTGTTGTTATTTCACTTGAAGAATATAATTCACTAATTGCAACAAATTATGAATTATCAAACAGAACTAACGAAAGTAGGTTAGATGCTGCTATTGATAAATTTAAGAGTGGTAAGTCATTTTCTAAAGACTTAATTGAGGAATAAAATGAAATATGTATTTGTTGATGAATCTTGGGAAGATTATTTGTATTGGCAAAAAATTGACAAGAAGAAAGTTAAAAAAATAAATGATCTACTCAAAGATATTTCAAGAAACCCTTTTGAAGGAATAGGAAAGCCAGAACCATTGAAACACAAGTATGCTGGATTTTGGTCAAGAAGAATTGATGATGAACATAGATTAATTTACAGGTTTATCGATGATGAAATTCAAATTTTGAAATGCAGACATCATTACGACTAATAGTATTACCTCTAACTCACGTACAAGAAATAAAAACCTTGTCAAACATATTTTAAAATAGTCTAAAATCAATCGGTATTACTCAATATCTTTAATATATTCGTCGTATTCTAAATAAAACAGTTCCAAAGCACTCATTTTCTCGTTAAAAAAAGCAAAAATTTCATCCCAATACTTTTGATTGCTCACACTTACATTTAATTTTTCGACCCAAATACGGCTAATCGTTTTTCCGTTTTCTAAACTGAAGTTTTTCTCAAATACTAGATCTGAAATAAATTCCTCTTCAAGAATATTTTTCAAGGATTCTAACTTTTCAAAATACTGAATTCGCTTGATTTCATTGCGATGTTCAATGTCAATTTGCACTTGAGCTTTGGTATTTTCAACATAAAATTTAAAAGAAAAATCTTTAATTTTCGTGTCATAAAGAACCCATTTCCTTGGATATTTTTCGGAAAATGTAACCCAAAATTCCCTTTTTAATTTTTGATTTTCTTCTTTACTATACATTTTGCTTAATTTATCTTTTAATCTTGATTTTCAAATAGTTGCAAATATCGTTTTTCTAAACTACTTTTATAACAATTTTGAATGCAAAAATAGGACATCATTATGGATTTTACCGAGTTTTTAAAATATGTTCCAATAATTCAACAAGAAAAACTTCTTGCAGAAGAAGCACACCTAAAAATGTCGCCTGCAGAACGTGTTTTGGCTGTTGATGAGGAAGATTATTTCTATAAAAACCCTCGGAAAGCAGCCGTAATGATGCTCATTTATCCAAAAAACGATAAAACACATTTGGTATTAATCGTCAGAAATTCCTATCCTGGAGTTCATTCTTCACAAATTGCATTTCCAGGCGGAAAAGTAGAACTAGAAGACGAATCACTCACACACACCGCACTTCGAGAAACCCACGAAGAAATTGGAATTCATCCCGAAAAAATTAAAGTAATCAAAACATTTACGGAAATTTATATTCCGCCAAGTAATTTTTTAGTCGCCCCATTTTTAGGAATCAGCCATTCCGAATTGACTTTTACAGAACAAATCGAAGAAGTTGCAGGAATTATCGAACTTCCAATAATTGATTTTTTGAACGAAGAAACCATCATCACAAAAAAAATGGATACTTCCTACGGATTTGATATTGAAGTACCTACGTTCAAAATCAACGAGCATTATGTTTGGGGAGCCACCGCAATGATGATGAGCGAATTGAAAGAAGTCCTCAAAAGTTCTTTTAAAAAATAATTTTGTAAATTCGCCATTCCTACTTATCAAAAAAATATGTTTTTAATTAAAAGAAACCCGTTTGGACATATCCTTTTCATAAAAAAATGGTTAATCCGAATTTTTGGAACAATCACCCACAAACGCTACCGAGGTTTCAACCAATTGCAAATCGAAGGCTCTGAAATTATCCGATTTTTGCCCGATACCAACGTACTTTTCATCTCAAATCATCAAACGTATTTTGCCGATGTAGTCGCAATTTTTCACGTATTTAACGCAAGTTTAAGCGGTCGTGAAAACAATATTAAAAACGTAATGTATCTTTGGAACCCAAAATTAAACATCTATTATGTCGCCGCAAAAGAGACAATGCAAGCTGGTTTATTACCCAGAATTTTAGCTTATGTTGGCGCAATTTCAGTCGAAAGAACTTGGCGTGCAAAAGGAAAAGACGTTGACGAAAAACGAGATATTAATCCAAATGACACCGAAAATATAAAAATTGCACTCGCCGACGGCTGGGTAATCACCTTCCCGCAAGGCACCACAAAATCGTTCAAACCCGTCCGAAAAGGCACCGCACACATCATCAAGCAGCACCGCCCAATCGTCGTTCCAATCGTCATCGACGGTTTTCGTCGTTCCTTTGATAAAAAGGGTTTGCGAATGAAAAAGAAAGGAATATTACAATCATTTATCATCAAACCACCTCTTGAAATCGATTATGACAATGATACGATTGAGCAAATTGTCGAAAAAGTAGAATTTGCCATCGAGCAACATCCGTCATTCTTAAAAGTCATTCCTGCCGAAGAAATCGAAGCGCAGGAAGAGTTGAATAAAACCCGCCAATGGGAATATTAATTTTTTTAGAAGCACCATTTTCGGCATTCTTTCAATTGTAATTCCTGCTGTCCATTGCAATCTCCCAATTGTTCCGTTCCTCCACAATTGCGAGGATTTCCATTTCCATCAGGGCTAAATCTAAATTCATTTTCTTCTTTTAATTGTAATTTAAAATTCAACTTAAATTAATTTTCATAACATCTATTTTTTGGTTTATAATTAACGAAATTATATTTTAATATTCGTAAATTAGTGTAAATCAAATATATAGAAATTATGAAAACAATAAAACTTATTTTTTTACTATTTATTTTGTTTGTTTCAAATGTGAATTTTGCGCAATTTGGAACCCTCGACACTTCATTTGGAAGAGACGGAATTGTTATAACATCTTTTACTGGTTTCGATGCAGCCGTTCAGTCCTTATTGATTCACGCCGACAAGAAAATTATTGCTGGAGGTTCAGTTACCAAAAGCGGAACTACTCAATTTAGTTTGGCAAGGTATAATATTGACGGCAGTCTTGATGAAACATTCGGAAATTTAGGACAAGCAATTACCGATTATCCTGAGTTGATGGTAATGTCGTCAATGGCTTTGCAGTCTGACGGCAAGATTATTGTAGCTGGAAATTTATACAATTCAAGCATTTCTATTTCCCGTTTTGTTTTAGTCAGATTTGACAGCAATGGAATTTTAGACACTTCCTTCGGTATTGATGGGCGCGTTATTACAAATATAAGTGATAAATTAGACAGAATTGCGTCCGTAATTATTCAAAATGACGGAAAAATTATTGCTTCTGGTGCCACATCTGATGACACAACTTTCAGTGATTTCGCAATGGTTAGGTATAATTCCGATGGAACTTTAGACACAAATTTTGGCAATAATGGAGTAGTGGTTACTTCACTTCAAGTTTGGGATTATGCCAATGCAATTACCATTCAAAATGACAATGAAATAATTATTGCAGGTGCAACTTCCAAAGATTTCGATTTGAATTTAGGTTTTGATTATAATTTTTCCGTAACAAAATTCGATAAATTTGGGAATTTAGACCTAACTTTTGGAGATGCCGGTTTTGTAATAATTGGTTCGCCTGATGCCAATGAAAAAGCACTTTCCGTAAAAGTTTCTATTGATGGAAAAATTGTTATTGCGGGCGAAAACCACAGTTCAAAATATGCATTTATGCTTGCGCAGCTATTACCAAATGGGAGTTTAGACGCTTCTTTTGGGAATAATGGAGTACTACTAAATGGCTTGTCAAATGAGTTTATTGAAAGTGTAGCAATGCAAATTGACGGGAAATTTCTCATCACAGAATACAACGGAACCGGAGGTTGCTGCAGCGCCAATATCAAATTAATACGGTTTTTGGAAGACGGAAATTATGATGCTACTTTTGGAAACAATGGAATCGTGACAGCCGACTTTTTAAACGAAAATAATCAAGCAAATGCAATCGTAATTCAAGATGATGGGAAAATTATTATTGGCGGTGTTTCTGGAAATCAAATCCATTCTGATTACGGTTTAGCCCGTTTCAACTCCGAATTGGCATTGTCAAATCCTATGAATATAACTCAAAACAACACTTTTTCAGCCTATCCAAATCCAGTAAATCAAAGCGTAAATTTAGATTTTAATCTCAAAGAATCTCAAAAATTAGATGTCGACTTGTTCAATATCAATGGCGTGAAAGTAGCTAATTTGCTAAATAACAAGGAATTTCCATTGGGTTACACTTCTCAAAAAATCGCCCTTCCCGAAACTTTGTCCAAAGGCATTTACTTTCTTTCCATTTCCAACGGAACATTTATTTCCAATGTGAAAATCGTAAAATAATTCTATTAATTTACTCTAGCAAGTCAAAATTAGGAATAATAATTAGATTGTGTAAACTCAAAATAAGCTTCGGGGATAAGTCTAAATGGCGCAAATTAAGACTTAACCTCGAATGGAATCTAAAAAAGAGTATATTTAAAAAATTTAAAAATACAGTTATGGAAATTAAATTTGGAAAGTTGTCCAATGGTTTCACAACAAAATTTGATAAAAAAAATAGGATTTCATTTCTATTTTGAAACTATGTACAATGGAATAGCTCAAAAAAAAATGACATTCTTTTGAAATGTCATTTTTTTTAGATTTTTTTGTTTCCGATAAGCCCAGTATTTTTCAAATGAGATTCAATTTGCATTTCGTGCCCAATAAAATCTTTAAAAGTTTTGTTCAAATCGATTCTATTTCCTACAAATAAAATTTATTTTCTAAAGTGCTCCCATTGGGATTGTGAGTTATGAATAGGTGAAATTATTTTAAATGTTGAATTTTAAATTTTATTGGGAGACATATCGTTATTATTCTACATTTTTTTACCATAAAGAGCACAAAGTTAAATAGTAGTGAATTATGAGTTATGAATTGTTAGGATTTACAACTCGTCGTGCTAATTTAGACATTTGACAATTTTCATCTTTTATATCTTCGGCGATCATCATTTCGACTCTTTTAAGAATTTCCTCAAATTATTTTCTTTATAGCAAGTTATATTAATTTGAAACAAATCTTTACATTTGTATTTCACAACATAACTCCAATGTACAAATTTTTAATCCGTCCGATACTTTTTTGTTTTGATCCAGAAAAGGTACACTATTTTACTTTTTCATTAATTCGATTCTTTTCAAAAATTCCAGGGGTTCCTTTTATTTTCAGATTATTATATGTTGTGAATGACAAACGATTAGAAACGGAGGTCTTCGGGTTGAAATTTAAAAATCCTGTAGGACTTGCCGCAGGTTTCGATAAAGATGCAGTTTTGTATAAAGAACTTTCTAATTTTGGTTTTGGTTTTATTGAAATTGGTACCCTAACTCCTAAAGCACAAGACGGTAATCCACGGAAGCGTTTGTTTCGATTAAAGCAAGACGGAGCGATAATCAATAGAATGGGCTTTAATAATAAAGGAGTTCAAAAGGCCATCTCTGAATTAAAGAAAAACAATGGGGTATTAATTGGTGGTAACATAGGTAAAAACAAATCTACTCAAAATGAAAATGCCTTTACAGATTATTTAATTTGTTTTGAAGCTTTGTATAATTATGTTGATTATTTTGTCGTAAATGTTAGTTCGCCAAATACCCCAAATTTACGCGATCTTCAAGATAAAGTACCATTAACACAATTGCTTCAAACCTTGCAAAATAAAAATGAGGAGCATTTTATTACTACCCAAAAGAAAAAGCCAATTTTATTGAAAATTGCCCCG
Organism: Bacteroidota bacterium; assembly: GCA_947466955.1. Classification (GTDB taxonomy): domain Bacteria; phylum Bacteroidota; class Bacteroidia; order Flavobacteriales; family Flavobacteriaceae; genus Flavobacterium. The sequence goes on along the minus strand of CANIFM010000017.1, from coordinate 8,685 downwards.
GATTTATCGGACGAGCAATTATTAGATATTATAGATATAGTAAATGAAACTAAAATAGCTGGTGTAATTGCTACTAATACTACAATTTCTCGCAAAGGATTGCTTTCAGATAACAAAGCTGAAATTGGCGGGTTATCTGGTAAACCATTAACACAAAGATCAACTGAAGTCATACGTTTTTTATCGGAAAAGAGTAATAAATCATTTCCTATAATTGGAGTAGGAGGCATTCATTCTGCACAAGATGCTATTGATAAGTTGGAAGCTGGTGCGAGTTTGATTCAACTTTATACTGGATTTATATATGAGGGACCTGCGCTCGTAAAAGCCATTAACAAGTTAATATTGGAACGTAAATAGACTGAAATATCGAAAGTCTTAATGTCTTAATATTGAACGGGCAAGTCATAGTTATTGCCAATCATAATTGATTAGCTTTATCCTTTGTGCTCTTTGCGTTTAAAATAAATATGAAAAGGTGGTATACATTAAAAGCCCTAAATTTATTATCTTAACACCGAAAGCATACTAACAGAAGGAATTCTTAAAATAGTTTGAAATGCATTACAGTCAAAGTCTTATTATTTTTTTAATTTTCCAATAATAATAAAATTGAAAAAAAGTTGATTATTGATTTAAGAATTGGGTTTTAATTTAACAATTTCACTACTGGTACTTAAGTAATCATTTTTATAGCGTAGTAAGGTTTTCTTGCATAATTCCTGGAATATTTAAGCAATAATTTCTAATTTAATTTACCTAAATTTGCAGCGTAATAAATAAATTTAAATTAATCCCACTTTTTGAGATTATAAATATTTATTATACAGCACAAACACACAACTATACTTTTTCAAATGCAACACAACGTACTTATTTTAGATTTCGGATCGCAATACACACAACTTATAGCCCGCAGAGTTCGCGAGTTAAACATATTCTGCGAAATTTTTCCCTACAATCACATTCCGAGTGATTTATCAAGTTATAAAGCGGTAATTCTTGGCGGAAGCCCATTCTCTGTTCGCGGAGAAGATGCACCACACCCAGATTTATCTCAAATTCGAGGCAAATTACCTTTGCTTGCCGTTTGTTACGGAGCGCAATATTTAGCCCATTTTAGTGGTGGCGAAGTTGCTGCTTCAAACACCAGAGAATACGGTAGAGCCAATTTGTCTTTTATCAAAGGAAATGAAGTTTTTTTTGATGGAGTTTCTGAAAATTCACAAGTTTGGATGAGCCATAGCGACAGTGTTAAAGCATTGCCTACCAATGGAATAAAATTAGCAAGTACGCACGATGTAGAATTTGCAGCCTATAAAATTGAAGGCGAAACTACCTATGCAATTCAGTACCATCCAGAGGTTTTTCATTCTACAGATGGGAAACAAATGTTGGAGAATTTCTTAGTAAAAATTGCCGAAGTACCTCAAACATTTACACCAAATGCTTTCGTTGAAGATATGGTTTCGGAATTGAAAGTAAAAGTTCAAAATGACAAAGTAGTTTTGGGACTTTCAGGCGGTGTAGATTCAACGGTGGCGGCAGTTTTATTGCACAAAGCCATTGGTGAAAACCTATATTGTATTTTCGTAAATAACGGATTGTTGCGAAAAAATGAATTTGAACAAGTTTTGGATCAATATAAAGGAATGGGTTTGAACGTAAAAGGAGTGGATGCCTCGGCACGCTTTTTGGACGCTTTAGCAGGAATTGAAGACCCCGAATTAAAAAGAAAAGCAATCGGTAGAGTTTTTATTGAAGTTTTTGATGATGAATCTCACCGAATTGAAAACGTAAAATGGTTGGCTCAAGGAACTATTTATCCTGATGTTATCGAGTCGGTTTCTGTGAAAGGACCATCGGCGACAATCAAATCACACCACAATGTTGGCGGTTTGCCAGATTATATGAAATTGAAAATCGTTGAGCCCCTTCGAATGTTATTCAAAGATGAAGTACGTAGAGTAGGAGCGACTTTAGGAATTGATGCTGCATTGTTAGGAAGACATCCTTTTCCAGGACCAGGATTGTCAATTCGTATTTTGGGTGATATTACACCCGAAAAAGTTCGTATCTTGCAAGAAGTTGATGCCGTTTTTATTGACGGTTTGAGATCTTGGGGATTGTATGACAAGGTTTGGCAAGCGGGCGCAATTTTACTTCCTGTGAACAGTGTAGGAGTGATGGGAGATGAGCGTACTTATGAAAAAGTGGTGGCACTTCGCGCAGTGGAATCAACGGATGGAATGACCGCAGATTGGGTACATTTACCGTACGATTTCTTGATGAAAGTTTCCAATGATATCATCAATAAAGTGCCGGGTGTAAACAGAGTTGTTTATGACATTAGCTCTAAACCACCAGCAACTATTGAGTGGGAATAGCAGTATTACAATTGAATTTTAAAAATTATAGCTATGTTTAAAAGAGTAATTTACATTCTTGTTTTGGTTTTTACACTGTCTCTTTTTGGGCAGAATTATACCAAACATACCGTTCTCAAAGGGGAAACGATTACACAAATTGCTCTGAAATATAAAGTTTCGCCTTTAGATATTTATAATTTAAATCCCGATGCTCAAAGTGGAGTTCAATTGAATTCGGTATTGTTGATTCCTATTTCAAAACTAAAAACACCTGCAGTTTCTACTACAAAAGGCAATCCAAAAACGCACGAAGTTCTTTCAAAAGAAACGGTTTATAGCATTTCAAAATTATATGCTGTTTCGGTTGAAGATTTAGAAACTGCCAATAAAGACGCTTTAAAGGAAGGTTTGAAAATTGGTCAAATGCTTGTTATTCCATCAAAATCTGCATTGAAACCAGCGGTTAAAACTACTGTAAAAGTTTCTGATAAAATTATTTATCACGAAGTTTTGCCAAAGGAAACTAAATATGCTATTGCAAATAAATACGGATTGACTGTGGAACAATTGGAGCAATTGAATCCTGAAATTGTTTCGGGTTTGCCAATTGGTTTCAAGTTGGTTGTGAGCGGAGCAAATAATAAATTCGTTTCAAAAGAACAGCCAAAAGTGGGTTTAACGCCTAAAACTTTAAAAATTGAAGACGTTGCAAAATCGAATAAAGTAGTTGCTAAATTAATAAAAAGTAGTACTTCTCAAAATGCCAAAGAATTGGTTTTATTATTGCCTTTTAATATTTCAAAAATAGAAAATGATAGTTTGAATTCGGTGGCTTCCAAATTGAAAAAAGACAAATTTCTGAATATGACTTTGGACTTTTATTCAGGTGTTTTGATGGCAATTGATTCTGCAAAAGTAATGGGTTTGAATGTCAATATTAGAATTTTAGATTCCGAAGAAACTAAGAATTCATCAGCAATTTCAGGATTGGTAGAACAGAATAATCTTCAAAATGCCGATGCTATTATCGGTCCTTTTTATCAAGCAAATGTTGAAAAATTAGCCGAATTAGTAAGCTCGAATAACGTTCCTGTGATTTCACCTTTATCAAAAGAAATGGGTAAATCGTTTCCTAATTTATACCAATCGATGCCTTCAAATGAAGATTCTAAGGCAGCAATGTTAGATTATATTTATAAAAAAAATGGAAATATAGTTGCCGTAATCGATGCCAAAAAAACTACTTTGAAAGATTTTTTTATCAAAAGTAAAAAAGGAATTAAAATAGTTAATTTCAATGAAAAAGGAAGCATTGCCAAAGACAGTTTGAAGAAATTGTTTGTGAAAAACAAAATGAATTATGTTATTTTAGATTCTCAAAAAACAAATGTGATTTTGGCTACAACCAATGCGATGTTGGCTTTAATGCCAGAATATCAAGTGCAATTGGTAATTTTAGAAGCCAATCCAACATTAGATTTTGATGAAATTGATATGAGTCGTTTGACTAAATTAAAAATGTTACATCCTTCAATTGTTCGTGAAAACCTTTCACCAGAAGCTGATATTTTTAGAAATGATTTCAAAAAAGCGAATAAAGTATTTCCTAATCAATTCTCAATTCGTGGCTTTGACTTGACATTTGACACATTATTGCGATTGTCTCAAGATAAAAATTACCAGGAAACTTCTGAAAATGTTGCTACAGAACAAATAGAAAATAAATTCAGTTATAGTAAAAATAGTTCGGGAAGTTATAGTAATAAAGGGATTTACATTTTGTATTACGATACCGATTTAACCATAAAACAAGCAGAATAATGACTTCAAAAATCACTTATTTAGGAGAATTACGAACTTCCTCAATTCATATTCAATCAGGATCTGAAATTATTTCGGATGCGCCAATTGACAACAATGGAAAAGGAGCTGCTTTTTCACCAACAGATACCGTTGCCAATGGTTTAGGGAGTTGTATGTTTACCGTAATGGGAATTAAAGCAGCGGAAATGAATGTCGATCTTTCCAATGCTACTGCTGAAATCACAAAAGTTATGGCGGCTGAGCCAAGAAGAATTTCTGAAATTCATATTGTTTTTAATATCAAAGCTGAACTCGATGATAAAACCAAAACTATTTTGGAACGTACTGCAATGACGTGCCCAGTTTATTATAGTTTGCACCCAGATATCAAGAAAGTCATTACTTTTAATTGGAAGTAATTTTGGACGAAAACCAACAAAAATTAATCACTTTAGCGCATACAAAAATGCCTTTCGGCAAATATGAAGGCTGGCATTTAATTGACTTGCCAGAATATTATGTGGTTTGGTACAGCAATAAAGGTTTCCCAAAAGGACAATTAGGCGAACAACTTCAGTTGGTCTATGAGTTGAAATTAAACGGTTTGGAAGAATTAATTCGGAATATAAGAAAGAAATATCCGAAGCCGTAAATCGGGGAAAATAGATAATTATTTGAGTTCAAATAAGCTTCATTTTTTTTATTTATCTAATGATTTAATTAGGTTCATTATCTAATTATTTTCGTACTTTTGCCAAGTTTTTTACACAACAACAACACACTATACAATGGCTCAAACGAAATATATTTTTGTTACTGGCGGAGTTACTTCTTCTTTAGGAAAGGGAATTATCGCAGCTTCTTTAGCAAAATTATTGCAGGCAAGAGGATATCGCACTACAATTCAAAAATTTGATCCGTATATCAATGTGGATCCAGGAACTCTAAACCCTTATGAACACGGAGAATGTTACGTTACAGATGACGGAGCAGAAACCGATTTAGATTTAGGACATTATGAGCGTTTTTTGAATGTTCCCACTTCACAAGCCAATAATGTTACCACTGGAAGAGTGTATCTTTCGGTAATTGAAAAGGAACGAAGAGGCGAATTTTTAGGGAAAACCGTACAAGTTGTCCCTCATATTACCAATGAAATCAAAGAAAGAATGCAATTGCTTGGTAATTCAGGTGATTTTGATATTGTAATCACTGAAATTGGTGGAACTGTTGGTGATATTGAATCCTTGCCATACATCGAATCGGTGCGGCAATTGGTTTGGGAATTAGGAGAAAATAACGGACTTGTTATTCATTTAACACTGGTTCCTTATTTGGCAGCAGCCGGAGAATTAAAAACAAAACCAACACAACATTCCGTTAAAACATTGATGGAAAGTGGTATAAAAGCAGATATTTTAGTTTGTAGAACCGAACACGAATTATCTGAGGAATTAAGAAATAAATTGGCTTTGTTTTGCAATGTAAAACGCGAAGCAGTGATACAATCTATTGATGCTTCAACTATTTATGAAGTGCCCATTTTGATGCTTGAAGAAGGTCTTGATGTCGTGGCTTTGAAGAAATTAGATTTACCTATAAAATCAGCCCCAGATTTAAAAAATTGGAATACTTTTTTAAGTAGATTAAAAAATCCAAAACATTCTGTAAATATCGGTTTGGTTGGTAAATATGTAGAATTACAAGATTCTTACAAGTCCATTTTAGAAGCATTTATTCACGCAGGAGCTGCAAATGAAACGAAAGTTAATGTGGTTTCAATTCATTCGGAATATTTGGATGCTTCCAATGCAAATGAAAAACTTAAAGATTTAGATGGAATTCTCGTAGCACCTGGTTTTGGAGGTCGAGGAATTGAAGGGAAAATTGAAACTGTTCGCTATGCAAGAGAAAATAATATTCCTTTTTTAGGGATTTGTTTGGGAATGCAAATGGCAGTTATAGAATATTCAAGAACTATTTTAGGATTGAAAGATGCCAATTCTACGGAGATGGATGAAGGTACTTCAAACCCAGTTATCGATTTGATGGAAGAGCAAAAAACCATTACCGATAAAGGAGGAACAATGCGTCTTGGAGCTTGGAAATGTGATATTAAAGAAAATACTTTGGCACACAAAATATACGGCAAAACCAGTATTTTAGAGCGTCATCGTCATCGTTATGAATTCAATGGCGACTATCTTGAAGCTTTGGAAAAAGCAGGATTAAAAGCTTCGGGAGTCAATCCAGATACAGGATTGGTTGAAATTGTAGAGATAGAAAACCATCCGTTTTTTATTGGCGTTCAATACCATCCGGAATACAAAAGTACGGTTGACAATCCGCACCCACTTTTTGTGAGTTTTGTGGAAGCAACCGTTAAAGCGAAAAAAAAATAGTATTTTCGCTGAATTATAAAATTAAATAATAGTAATACTATATAATGGAAGATAAGAAATTAGACCTCAATTCAATCATTGGCTTCGTTTTAATTTTTGGAATTTTGATTTGGATGATGTACCAAAATCAGCCTACTGAAAAAGAAATTGCGGCTGAAAAAGCAAAAAAAGAACAAGTTGTTGCTGCTGAGAAATCAAAGCAAGTTGTTGCGAAAGAAGCTGTAATTGCTGCTGATGCTGTAACTGTTGGCGATACATTGCAAATGGCAAAACTTAAAAAATCTTTAGGGAATTTTGCTTATTCTGCAACATTACCATCTGCTAAAGATACGGTTACAACAATTGAAAATGAATTTGTTCGCATTAAAATCGCGAATAAAGGAGGTTATATTGTTGAGGCAATTTTGAAAAATTTTGAAAAATTCAAGAAAGGTTCAGGTGAATTAGTTGAGTTGATTAAAGACAATAATTCAAATTTAAACATTCAATTAGTTACCAATGACAATCATACTTTAAACACAAAAGAGTTGTTTTTTGAACCAACATTAACTAAAGTTGGAGACAATCAAATTCTAACGATGCGTTTGAAAGCTGGTGCAAATGAATTTTTGGAATACCAATATACTTTGAAGCCAAATGATTATATGATTGGTTTTAATCTTCGTTCGCAAGGTTTAAATAAAGTATTGAATACGTCTAAACCATTGGATTTAGAATGGGATTTGAAAACTTTCAGAACAGAGAAAAGTATTTCTTATGAAAACAGATATACCTTACTTAATTATGAATATGGCGATGAAAAATTCAATAATGTTGGGGAAGGAACTAACAAAGAAGAAACGCTTGATAATGTTAAATTTATCGCTTTCAAACAACATTTCTTTTCTACAATTTTATTAACCGACACGCCATTTGCGAAAGCGGTTTTAAAATCTAATAAATTAGTTGTTGACGAAAATAAAGATACGATTTTCATCAAACAATTCAATGCTAACGTGCCTTTGGCGTTTGCAAACGGAGAAGTAAACTATAAAATGAGTTGGTATTTTGGACCTTCAGATTATAAAACTTTAAAGGCTTACAATAAAAACATTGAAAAAATAATTCCATTAGGTTGGGGAATTTTCGGATGGATTAATAAATTTATTTTCATTCCTTTATTTGGATTTTTAAGCTCTTATATTTCTTATGGAATTGCAATTATATTATTTACAATTCTGATAAAAATTGCGATGTCGCCAATTACGTATAAGTCGTTTTTGTCTCAAGCGAAAATGAAAGTATTGCGACCAGAAATTACAGAATTGGGTGAAAAATTTAAAAAAGAGCCTGCGAAAAAGCAACAAGAAACAATGAAATTATACAATAAAGCGGGTGTAAACCCAATGGCTGGTTGTATTCCTGCATTAATTCAGTTGCCGTTTATGTACGCCTCATTTCAGTTTTTCCCGTCAGCATTTGAATTAAGACAAAAAGGATTCCTTTGGGCAGACGATTTATCTTCTTTTGATGAAGTTGTAAAATTGCCGTTCCACATTCCTTTATATGGAAGTCACATCAGTTTGTTTCCAATATTGGCTGCAATTGCAATTTTCTTTTATATGAAAATGACTTCTGGCGATCAACAAATGGCGGCACCATCTCAAGAAGGGATGCCAGATATGGCTAAAATGATGAAAATAATGATTTATGTTTCACCGTTAATGATGTTGTTTTTCTTCAATAGTTATGGAGCTGGATTGAGTTTGTATAACTTTATATCCAATTTAATAACGATTGGAATTATGTTAGTCATCAAAAACTATATTGTTGATAATGACAAAATTCACGCTCAAATTCAAGAAAATAAACTGAAAGAGCCAAAGAAACAAGGAAAGTTCCAACGAAAAATGCAAGAAATAATGGAACAGGCTGAAGCTCAAAAGGTACAGCAAAAGAAAAAATAATTTTAAAAGCACTCTTAACGGGTGCTTTTTTAATAAACGGCTTATTTTTTGATAAAATAAAAAGTATATTTTTGAGTTTATAAGTTTATAATTTACCACTTAGTTATGAAAAATTTATTGATAGTATTTGCATTTATTTTTACAACATCTATTTTTGCGCAATCT
>CANIFM010000016.1 GCA_947466955.1 Bacteroidota bacterium | reverse complement strand
TGACTGTGAATTTCATTTGTTTTTGCAATCAGAACTTTCGTAAATTTCAGCAAATCTTCATTGGAATATTTCCGTTCAATCGCCATTTTTTCAAATAATGGCACCCGATGGTAATTCATTGCCCAAAGCAAATTAAACAAAAAATAAAACACCGATAGAAAACTTAGAACCCGCAAAGCTGAATCTTTCCAATTCAATTTTCCCAATTTTCGTTGTTGGTAAAACCATCTTAAAATTAAAAATCCAACCACAAAATAAATGCAATCGCCAACAGAAAAAGGAAAACTGCCAAATACAATTCGAGAAAATTTAGAAATATAAACATACAAACCATTACTGTAATAGCGCTCTACCACTTCTGGGAACAACGAAATTAGCTGTAAAAATAGAATTTGAATGAACAGTAATAATGGAAGAATGTATTTTCGTTGCACCGTTTTAGATTTGCTATAAAAATAACAATTAAAAAGTTACTGTACCTTATTTATTTGTAAATTTGTATTCAGATAAAAGTAAGGATGACACAAATAACATTAAATATTCCAGACAACGAACTCTCTTTTTTTATGAAATTAATAGAAAAATTCAATTACGAAACCGTAATAAATGAGTTTTCTATAAATCAAGAAATGATGAATTTGTTGGATGAGAGAAGAGCAACTGCAAAAACTGACGATTTTATTCCTTGGAACGATGCAAAAAATCAATTGCAGTTTAAATCCAAAGGATGATTTATAAAATTGTAATTGAGCCAAGAGCAATCTTAGACATTCAAAATGCAATAGATTATTACGACTCAAAGCAAATTGGATTAGGAGAATATTTTCACAAAGTGGTCAATGAACACATTGGAACTTTGATTAAAAGCCCCTTTTTTCAAATCCGTTATAAAGATTATCACGGTTTTCCAATTCATAAATTTCCATTTATTATCTTCTATTATAGTGATGAAAATCTAAAAACTATTTTTATAATCTCTATTTTTAACACTGCATTGAACCCTATAAATTATCCACAATAAAATTAAAAAACACTTAAATGAGTCAAGAAATTAGAAACCTCGAACCAAAAGCACTTTGGAATAAATTTGCCGATTTGAATGCTGTACCGCGTCCTTCCAAAAAAGAAGAACGTGTAATTGAATTTATGAAAGACTTCGGAAAAAGTTTAGGATTAGAAACTTTTGAAGATGAAATTCGCAATGTAATTATCAGAAAACCAGCAACTCCAGGAATGGAAAATCGTAAAGCCGTTGTTCTTCAAGGGCATTTGGATATGGTGCACCAAAAAAATTCTGATACTGTTTTTGACTTTGACACACAAGGAATTGATATGTACGTTGATGGCGACTGGGTTCGTGCTCGTGGCACCACTTTAGGAGCCGATAACGGTCTTGGAGTAGCGATGATTATGGCAATTTTAGAAAGTAAAACCATCCAACATCCTGCAATAGAAGCTTTATTTACCATCGACGAAGAAACAGGAATGACTGGGGCTTTGAACCTAAAAGGTGGTATTCTAAAAGGAGAAATCCTATTGAATATGGACACCGAAGAAGACGATGAAATTGATATTGGTTGCGCTGGTGGAATTGATGTTACCGCTACAAGAAGCTACAACGAAGAGGAAACCCCTGAAGGTTCTGTGGGATATACCATTACTGTAAAAGGGTTGAACGGCGGACATTCAGGAATGGATATTCACAAAGGTTTGGGAAATGCCAACAAAATAATGAACCGATTATTGTTTGATGCTTTCGAAAATTTCGGACTTCAAGTGGCTGAAATTAACGGTGGAAGTTTGCGAAATGCTATTCCAAGAGAAAGTGTTGCCGAAGTTATTGTGGCTCAGATGTATGACGAAGCGTATGTTTTTGATATGCAAGAAATTATCAATGACATAAAAACCGAATTCAAAACTACAGAACCGAATTTGACTATTGAAATCGTTAAATCTGAATTGCCTTCAAAAGTGATGGATTTGGGAGTTCAAGAAGGAATTATTCGTTCGATTTATGCTGCTCATAATGGCGTTTATCGGATGAGTGCCGATATGGAAGATTTGGTAGAAACTTCTAATAATGTAGCTAGAATTATCATTAAAGACGGAGAAATTACCATTGGTTGTTTGACTCGTTCTTCAGTTGAAACTTCCAAATTTGATTTGGCTAACGCTTTACGTTCTGCATTTGAATTGAGTGGTTGCGAAGTAACATTAGCGGGTTCTTACCCAGGTTGGACGCCAAATGTAAAGTCTGAAATCTTGGATGTTTTAGTTGCTATTTATGAGAAACAAAACAACGAAAAACCTAAAGTGGTGGCGTGTCACGCAGGATTAGAATGTGGAATCTTAGGAACCAATTACCCTGATATGGATATGATATCTTTTGGACCTACCATTCACGGAGCGCATTCGCCAGACGAAAGAGCGAGTATCAAATCGGCACAAAAATTCTGGAAATTTGTAGTGGAAATATTGGAAAGTATTCCTGTGAAAAAATAAGCACAAGCTCAGAAAAAAAATTTAAATATAAAGTCCCTTTAAACATCGTTTAAAGGGACTTTTTTTTTGGAAGTAAATGCTTGATATTAAAATTATTGTTGTTATATAATTGAAGCTTATTTTTAGTTTACAAAATATAATGACAACTCCCTTTTTTACGTCAAATTTGACGTGCCTAGACGTCAAATTTAACGTACATTGACGTCAAATTTGGCGTTCTAATAACTGGAACTCATATCATGCTGAACTTGTTTCTGCAGCCAAACAGAAATGGAAATGAAATCTAAAATAAATTCAGATAGACAAAACACAGACATTGGATTGCTGTTTTATTTTATATTCTAAACCCACAAATCCCAGATTAAATAATTACATATTTTTCGCAAAATATTCAAAAAAAAATATTAATCCATAAAGATGATAGTTATATCTTAGCAACACATGCTTTAAATAGTACACTGAAATTAAGTTTTTTACATTTTTTACTAATTTACGCAAGAATTTTATTTATATTTCGTCTAAATATTTAAACCCAAAAAAAGTATATTATGAAAAAAGTTATTTTAGTAGCATTTATCGCCTTAAATTCAATTGTAATCAAAGCGCAATACAACACAATGTCAATTCCAGAAGCGCTTTACGGCACCACTTTCAATTTGAATATTCACGAAACCACCAAACAATTAACTACTGGAAATCAAACTATAACCGGTGCTATTAATAGTGAAACCTTTTGGGGACCAACATTATTCATAAATAAAGGGGATTTAGTACACTTGAATGTTACCAATAATTTAAATGAAGCTACTACTTTGCATTGGCACGGTATGCACTTACCTGCTGTTATGGATGGCGGTCCGCATCAAATTATTCCTGCAGGAACGCTTTGGCAACCTTATTGGACTGTTAAAAATCAAGCTTCAACACTCTGGTATCACCCTCATTTACACGAGACGACTCAAGCCCAAATGACCAAAGGAGTTGGTGGTTTTATCATTGTTAAAGACGCGGTTGAATCTGCATTAGCATTACCAAGAACGTATGGAATTGATGATATTGTTTTGGCTTTAACTAGTAGAAGTTATACTACAAATAATATTTTTGTATCACCTTCAAATACGCCACCATCAACTCGAGTTTACGGAGATTATATGCTTTCCAATGGAACTCCAAATGCACAATATACTTTGCCAAGGCAATTTGTTAGACTTCGAATTCTGAATGCTGAAATTGAAAGAGGTTATAATTTGGGATTTAGTGATAATAGAACTTTTTATATTATAGGGAATGATGGTGGATTATTAAATGCACCAGTTGCCATTACAGGAACTAATAGAGTGAAATTAATGGTTGGGGAACGTATCGAAATTATGGTCAACTTAGGAAATGACGCTATTGGTTCGAGTTTGGATTTAAAAGCATATAATTCAGGTCAAGCATTAGGTTTTCCTGGTGGTGAACCAAATACTTCTGGTGCATTTGGAAGTTTATTAAACAATGTAGATTTTTCTGTTTTACATATCAATGTTGGAGCTACAACGACCTTAACTACTCCAATTACTGCTGTTCCCGCTTCGTTGATACCTAATACATATTGGTCAGCAACAGATGCTACAGTTACAAGAGCAATCGCTATTACAAATGGAAATCCTGGTCCTACTAGCGTTCCATTTAATTTAGACAATCACACTTTTGTGGCAGATTATATTGACAAAACCGTAAATCTTAATGACATAGAAAAATGGACTGTGACAAATAATGCAGTTTTTGGACATTCTTTTCACGTTCATGATATCGAATTTAAAGTTGTTGCCAGAAATGGTTCAGCTACTGGAGTTGGAACCCATGAGTCGGGTTGGAAAGATACCTTTTATGTACCAAGAAATGAATCAGTGACTTTTGTAGGTAAATTTGATGATTTTGCTGATGCCGATGTTACGCATCCTTATATGTACCATTGCCATTTTGGAGGCCACGAAGATGGAGGAATGATGGGACAATTTATCGTTACTGGAACAATGGGTGTTACTGATAATGAATCCAATACAAGTTTTCGATTGTATCCAAATCCTGTAAGTGACAGATTATTTGTAAATTTAAAAGATGCCAATACCGAAATCTATTACGTTACTATTGCTACAATTACAGGAAGAATTGTGATGATGTTACCACAACCCGAATGGCAAAATGGAATTGATATTTCGTCATTGGAAGCGGGAATTTATACTTTTCAAATGATGGATAAACAAACTAAGAGTTTGACGACAAGGAAGTTTATTAAAAAATAATTTATGAAAAAGCAGTTTTTCTTATTTTACGCAATCATTGTTTTATTTGCCTTGAGCAGTTTTACTTTTATTAATAAGAGCAAAACTATATCCAATTTCAAATTAAAAAGTGCTACAACAAATAAATGGGTTTCGCTATCTGATTATAAAGATGCTAAAGGATTTATTATTATTTTTACTTGCAATAAATGTCCGATGGCTAAATTTTATTCGCAACGATTGAATCAGATGAATGAAAAATATAAAAAAATAGGAGTTCCATTAATCGCCATAAATTCAATGGATACTTTGGCTTATGCGGAAGAGTCTTTCCATAAAATGCAGTTAAAAGTAAAAAAGGAAAAATTATATTTTCCTTATTTGCAAGATAAAAAGCAAAATATCGGTAAAGAATTTAATGCATTAAATACACCACAAGCTTTTGTTATTTGGAAAGTTAAAGGTAAATATGTAATAAAATATGAAGGCGCAATTGATGACAATGCAGGTGATTATGAAAAAGTGAAAAATCATTTTTTGAATGATGCTGTTAATCAATTATTACAAGGAAATGAAGTAAAAGTTTCAAATTCAGAATCTTTTGGCTGTAAGATTTTCTATAGAGGAATTGAAGATAAAATGAGATAATAAAATAAATAAAAAAACATGATACAAAAAAATACCCTTTTAGGAATGCTATTATTAGGATTTTCAATGTTTGCACAAACGAATCCTGTAATTACTAAATGGTTACAAAATACTACCATTACAGGTCGTCATTATGTATCCGGAAATGCAACACCAATAATTGACGCTACATTGGCAAATGTTCAATCAGTTCAATACAATTCAACTACTGTTTATGTTACAGCAACTGGAATTCCGGCTTATATTACTGGACCTTTTCAAGGAAACCCATCAATTGCTACAGCACAAAATAAGATATTTAAATTTTCTTTAAATCCTACTCAAAATACAGGAACCTTATCAGCTACAACTGGTGGAAATATTGGAGTATTTAAAAATGGTGTAGCATTATTTGACTATCGTGATGGTGTGGCTTGGAGTAGTACAACTAATGCATTATGTGGTGGGCCAGGAAATCCTGCTTGTACGGGTGGGCCAGGCACAACTCAAGCTTGGAACAGAGATGCTATTCCTGCTGAAATGGGAGGATTTGATTGTTCAAAAGCACATCCAGCAAATGGCAATTATCATCATCACCAAAATCCAAGTGCTTTTAATTTGGATATAAATGTTTTATCAACGATTTGTACAACCTATCCATCTGATGGATTATACGTTATTGACCCAAGTGTACATTCTCCTTTAATAGGTTTTGCCTACGATAGTTTCCCGATTTATGGTGCTTATGCATATACAAATACTAATGGAACTGGGGCTATTACCAGAATGAAATCTAGTTATCAATTACGAACGATAACAACCCGAACTAGTGGGCCAGCTGTAAGTACAACTTATCCTTTAGGTTATTTTAGAGAAGATTATGAATTCATATCTCATCCAACAGATCCAAGTTACTTAGATGTACACAATGGTAGATTTTGTATTACCCCTGAATATCCAAATGGAATTTATTGCTATTTTGCAACCGTCGATGCAATTCACAATTCGGCATATCCTTATGTTGTGGGACCTACATTTTACGGAACCGTTTGCACCAGTACACCAGGATCAGACTGTAGTGTCGTCACAGCAATTCCAACAGGAACAACAACTTATTTGGCTAATAATACTTTTGATTTTAATGAAACTAAAGTAACAATTGCTCCAAATCCAGCACAAGATTTCATTGCAATTCAATCGCAAATGGTAGAAAATAATTTAAAAGTTGAATTGATTGATGGATTAGGAAAAGTGGTGAAAACAAGCCAAATTCTTCAAGGTAGCACTTTAAGTATTATTGAAACCGATACTATTTATAACGGCTTGTATTTTATTAGAATTTCCAACGAAAAGGAATCAAAAAGTTATAAGGTAATTATTGATAAATAATTTTATTTATTAAAAACAGAAAAGCTACTTTGATTAAGTAGCTTTTCTGTTTTCTAAGAAGGAATTATAAACTAAAATGCCACATTCCATCTTGGTAATTTTGCGTTTTCATCTAAGAAATTTTGCAAAATTTGTCCTTCCATAAATGTTGGAATTACTTTATTTTTTTCATTAAAAGTTTCATACCAATGCACTTCTAATCGGTCTATATTTTCTAATTTCATTTGTGCTGGCCAAGAATATTTTCTTCCAGTTTTTGCAAATTGATGACCGTTTACAATTTTATCATGTAGGCCGCCATTTTTGCTTTTCAAAGTTCCATCGTTTTGAATAGTTCCCGTAGAACCAACCATAATTAATTCTTTTTCTTCAGCATCAACAGCATATACAAGAAAAACGCCACTTCCAGATTCAGATGCATTGCACACTTCTTCTAAACTGTCATCAATTGTATATGTAAATTGATTTTTGACTTTGAATTTTTTTAATTCTTTATACATATTCTTTATTTTAATGTAATGATTTACAAAAAAATACCCCACGAAAGTCCGTGAGGCATTTAATATTATTTAGTTTCAGAGATTAACCTAAAACTTCTTTTACTTTTTTACCTATTTCAGCAGGAGAATCTACAACGAAAATTCCACATTCTCTCATAATGCGTTTTTTAGCTTCAGCGGTATCATCAGCACCGCCAACAATTGCACCTGCGTGACCCATTGTTCTTCCTTTTGGAGCAGTTTCCCCAGCAATAAAACCAACTACTGGCTTGCGGTTTCCATCAGCTTTAATCCATTGTGCAGCATCGGCTTCCAATTGACCACCAATTTCACCAATCATAACGATGCATTTGGTTTCAGGGTCGTTCATCAATAATTCAACTGCTTCTTTTGTAGTAGTTCCAATAATTGGATCACCACCAATTCCGATTGCAGTAGTGATTCCTAAACCTTGTTTTACAACTTGGTCAGCAGCTTCATACGTTAATGTACCTGATTTAGAAACAATTCCAACAGTTCCTTTTTTGAATACGAAACCTGGCATAATACCAACTTTAGCTTCACCTGGAGTAATTACGCCTGGACAGTTAGGACCTATTAATCTGCAATTTTTTCCTTTAATATATTGATTTGCTTTAATCATATCTGCAACAGGAATACCTTCAGTAATGGTAATAATTACTTTAATACCTGCGTCTGCAGCTTCCATAATTGCATCTGCAGCGAAAGCTGGCGGAACAAAAATGATAGTTGTATCTGCTCCAACTTGCTCCACAGCATCTTTTACAGTGTTGAAAACAGGACGATCTAAGTGCGTTGAACCACCTTTTCCTGGAGTTACACCACCAACAACATTCGTTCCGTATTCAATCATTTGCGAAGCGTGAAAAGTTCCTTCGCTTCCTGTAAATCCTTGAACAATTATTTTAGAATCTTTATTAACTAAAACACTCATAATATATATGATTTAAATTATTTTTCAAAATGTGATGCAAAAGTAAGGTTTTGGAGGCAATATTATTACAATTTTATAAAAAATATTTGAGTAAAATAAAAAAGTTTCAAAATTATTTAAAATAAAAACCAACAATCCTATTTTACTTTTTTATCGATTTTCCATGAAACGAAGATGGATTTATGAACAATTTTCCCGAATCTAAAATCTAAAATCTAAATTCAAAAATCTAAAAACCTGATTATCAATTATTAATAAAACATCAATTCTAATAAAACCATTAGTTATTAACAAATATAAGCTGTACTTTTGCAAAATATTTAAAATACTATATGAATAAATTTGAACAATTAGGATTGAGTGAATCGTTACTGAAGGCGATTTTAGATCTAGGATTTGAGAATCCGACCGAAGTACAGGAGAAAGCGATTCCCCTATTATTGGAAAAAGACACAGATTTAGTTGCGTTGGCTCAGACAGGGACAGGGAAAACGGCAGCTTTTGGTTTTCCAGTTATTCAGAAAATTGATGCCAACAATAGAAATACACAAGCATTGATTTTATCTCCAACACGTGAATTGTGTTTGCAGATTACCAACGAAATTAAAAACTACTCTAAATACGAAAAAGGTATTAATGTGGTAGCAGTTTACGGTGGAGCTAGCATTACAGAACAAGCGAGAGACATTAAAAGAGGAGCACAAATTATTGTGGCTACTCCAGGAAGAATGCAAGATATGATTAACAGAGGATTGGTAAACATTTCTCAAATTAATTACTGTATTCTTGACGAAGCAGACGAAATGTTGAACATGGGATTCTACGAAGATATCGTAAATATCCTTTCAACTACGCCAGATGACAAAAGTACGTGGTTGTTTTCTGCAACTATGCCAGCCGAAGTTGCTAGAATTGGAAAACAATTTATGCACGATCCAGTAGAAATTACTGTTGGTACTAAAAACTCAGGTTCTGCAACTGTTTCACACGAATTTTACCTTGTAAATGCGCGTGATCGTTACGAAGCTTTGAAGCGTTTAGCAGATGCTAATCCAGACATTTTCTCAGTAGTTTTTTGTAGAACGAAACGTGATACTCAAGCTGTTGCTGAAAAATTAATTGAAGACGGTTACAGTGCTGCTGCATTGCACGGAGATTTATCTCAAGCGCAACGTGATGGTGTTATGAAATCTTTTAGAGGTCGTCAAATTCAAATGCTTGTTGCTACTGATGTTGCGGCGCGTGGAATTGACGTTGATAATATTACACACGTTGTAAATTATCAATTGCCTGATGAAATTGAAACATACAATCACCGTTCAGGACGTACAGGAAGAGCAGGGAAACTTGGGACTTCTATCGTAATTGTTACAAAAAGTGAATTGCGTAAGATTTCTTCTATTGAAAGAATCATCAAACAAAAATTTGAAGAAAAAACAATTCCTTCTGGAATCGAAATTTGCGAAATTCAATTGTTGCACTTAGCCAACAAAATTAAAGACACGGAAGTTGATCACGAAATTGACAACTATCTTCCAGCAATTAACAATGTTCTTGAAGGTTTATCGAAAGAAGAATTAATCAAGAAAATGGTTTCTGTTGAATTCAACCGTTTCATAGCATATTACAAAAAAAATAGAGATATTTCTAATCAATCTTCAGGTTCTGAAAGACGTGACCGTGATGATAGAGATGGTGCTCCAAGAGAAAATAACAACAATGGCGCTGTGCGTTATTTCGTTAATATTGGATCTAGAGACAATTTCGATTGGATGTCTTTGAAAGATTATTTGAAAGAAACATTAGACCTTGGTCGTGATGATGTTTTCAAAGTTGATGTAAAAGAAGGTTTCTCTTTCTTTAACACTGACCCTGAACATTCAGACAAAGTAATGGAAGTATTGAATAACGTTCAATTAGAAGGACGTAGAATCAATGTTGAAATTTCTAAAAATGATGGTGGCGGAAGACGTGATCACAACGGAAGAAGTTCTGGTGGTGGTTTTGGCGGAGGTCGCTCAGGTGGTGAAAGAAGTTCTGCTCCAAGAAGAGAAGGAAGTTTTGCACCGAGAAGAGAAAGTTCCGGCGGATTTAGAGGCGAAAGAAGTTCAGCTCCACGTGAAGGCGGTTTTGGCGGAAGAAGTTCAGCTCCGAGAGAAGGTGGTTTTAGTGGAAGAAGTGCTGCTCCAAGAACGGGTGGTTTTTCATCTGACAGGGCTCCAAGAACAGAAGGTTCATCAGAAAGAGCTCCAAGAAGATCGGAAGGTTTTAGTGATGCTCCAAGAGAAAGAAGACCAAGAAAAAGCTAACACTATTTGTTAATTTTCTTATAATTATACTAAGAAACTACAAAATATCTTACACGTTTTATTACTTTTAAAGTTTTAAACCTTGAAATGAGATATTTTGTAGTTTTCTTTTTATTTATACTTGCCGGAACAACAGTTTTTTCGCAAGAAACAACAGTAATTCAAAAGGTTTCTGGTACAATTGTCAATGACAACACCAAACTTCCGTTGTCAAACGTGAATATTATCAATATAAATAAAGTGCGAGGAACAGTCTCCGATTCAAAAGGTAATTTTGAAATTGAAGTTGGCGTTACCGATACTTTACACCTTTCCCTAATTGGATTTAAATCCATAAAAATCAGAGTTACAAACGACTGGGTAAAAAATAAAACTACCAAAATTCAAATGACCGAAAGTGCCATTGCTTTAGAAGAAGTTGTGGTTCGACCTTATGATTTAACGGGATATTTAGAAATTGATTCCAAATTAATTCCAACAAAAGAAAATTACAGATACAGTATTTCTGGATTAGAACAAGGCTATGAAGCGGGCGAATATTCACCAGGTGCCTTCAGTAAAGTGATGGGTTCTATATTCAATCCTGCCGATATGCTTTATAATTTCTTTGGGAAAAAACCAAAAGAATTAAAACGATTGAAAAGCTTGAAAAAGGACGAAACGGTTCGCAATTTATTGGCTTCAAAATTTGACAGAGAAACTATTTCTGTACTTCTTGGAATTGACAAAAATGAAATTCCTGAAATTTTAGAACGTTGTAATTACTCGGAATCATTCATAAGAACGGCAAACGATTTGCAAATTATGGACGCCATTAGTGAATGTTATGAAGAATATAAAATTCTGAAAAAGAAATAAATATTCAATTATTTAAAGCACAATGTGTACTTTTGCGAATTATATTTTAACTAAACCACTATGAATAGAAAGTCCATAAATTTGGTTTGGCAAGCTAAAAATCTGAACGGTTAAAAAATTAAACCGCAAATTCACAAATTTTATAAACGTATAAAAGGAAGAAAATAATTTGCGAATTTGCGGTAAAAAGTTTTTAGAACCTGAAAGTAGATGCACTGCAAGTGCATAGTTTTAATTATTTTTGTGACCAATAAATGACTACTAAAAACAACATTCTCACCACTTCTCAATTAAGCATTGGATATGCTACCAAAAAGGATGTAAACACCATTGCATCTGAGATTAATCTGTCCTTGGAAAAAGGCAAATTAATCGCTTTAATTGGTGCCAACGGAATAGGAAAATCAACACTTTTAAGGACGCTCACAGGAATTCAAAACCCAATTTCAGGCGACGTTTTTTTGAATGGTAAAAGCATTTCTGAATTTGATTCGCTTTCATTTGCACAAAATCTGAGTATTGTTTTAACCGAAAAATTACCTCCGAGCAATTTAACAGTTTTTGAGATTATTGCCTTAGGAAGACAGCCTTACACGAATTGGCTTGGAACCTTAACCGAAATTGATATTGAGAAAATCAATGAAGCGATGGAACTCACGCAAATCATTTCTTTGGCAGATAAAAAGCATTACGAAATTAGCGATGGTCAACTCCAAAACGTATTGGTTGCAAGGGCTTTGGCACAAGATACGCCTTTGATAATTTTGGATGAACCAACAACGCATTTGGATTTATTGCATAAAGTAGCGCTTTTTAAACTCTTGAAAAAATTAGCCCACGAAACCCAAAAATGCATCCTTTTTTCGACGCACGATATTGATATGGCAATACAAATTAGCGACGAAATGATTATTATGACACCAGAAACCGTGGTTCAAGACCAACCTTGTAATTTTATTATGAAAGGTAATTTTGATACTTTATTCAAAGACGAGCATATTGCTTTTGATAGTGAAAAAGGGAAGTTTGTTATTTGTTAAATAAACGAAGATATTTTCTTACATAAAACGGGTAAATAATTTAAGTCAAAAAAGGCAATATTATAAAACATATTTTAGTCGAAATATTTTTATTCTAATTGTTTTACTATTTCGTTATTTATTTTTCCAATATATTTTTCACCCATTTGATTTGAAATTGTAATTATTAAATCTTTTGTTTTAGGATTGTACCAATTCCTAGTTTTAAAACTCACATTATCTCCACCGTGACCAATTAAATAATATTCTTTTTTCGAGTTTACCTTTATTTTTTCTATTCCTAATCCATAGTTATCTTGAAATTCAGTCATTTTATTAAAAGTTTCCTTAGAAATTAATTTTTCTGTTTCATATAAACTTGTAAAAAATAGCTCTAAATCAATTACGTTTGAAGATATACAACCCGCCGAAAAAGCCAAATTATAATAAAATCTATAATTTAATTGTTCGAGTAAATCTTCGCCATTATACATCGGATGTGCTATGTTTTTCATTTTTTTAGAGAAATAAGTATAACTGTTTTTCATTTTACAAGGTTCAAAAATTCTTTCTTCAACAATTTTAGAATATGGCTTATCATTTATTAACTCAAGAATGTATCCTAATAATTGGTAGTTTGTATTCGTATATAGATATTTTTCTCCTTTATTAAATTGTTTATTTGGTATTAAGTTGTATAAATAACTATGATTGTATTCATATTCATAATCTCCAAAAGATTTGTTTAATATGGAATCAATAACGATTTCCCCTAAACCACTTTTATGTCTCAAAAGTTGTTCAATTGTAATTTTAGAATCAACATTTTTATTTTTAGAAAAAAAGGTGCCTATTGTGTCATTTAATTTTAGTTTTCCTTTCTCAATCTCTTGTAAAATCAATACTGAAGTAAACATTTTGGTCAGACTACCAACGTTAAAAATTTTATCAGAAGTCATTTTTTCTGTTTTTGATGCCCAACCAATTTGGCTTTTATATATTTTATTTTTATGTTTTGTTAAGTTAACAATTCCATATTTTTTTAATTGTAAAGAGTCAGAATAGACATTCAATATTTTTTGAAACTCATTATTTCTAATTTGAGAATAACTGTTTATTGAGACAAAAAACAGCATAATAAATTTTATTAAATTATTCATTTTTTATTTATTTTTAATTTGTATCTAACTATCTGATTTCTATCTGTCTTTTTGCTTCGCCAATGGCAAATGCAACCGAATTTGCAAGATTATAACTTCTTACCAAAGGGGAAATTGGAATTGTCAAATGATTATGAAATTGATTCAAAACCAATTCGCTCAAACCCACACTTTCTTTTCCGAAAACCAACCAATCGCCATCTTGAAAATTTTCTGCTAAATATGATTTTTCGGCGTGCGAACTGAATAAAAATACACGAGAAACATCTGGAATTTGTGCAATCCATTCTTCAATATTTTGATATTCTTTCCAATCCAAATGCACCCAATAATCCAAACCAGAACGTTTTAAATTTTTATCTGTAATTTGAAATCCAAACGGATGAATGAGATGTAATCTGTTTCCAGTTCCAACACACAATCTACCAATATTTCCAGTATTGTTAGGAATTTCTGGCTCTACTAAAACGATGTTCAACATAGTTAATTTGTTTATTCGGTAATTTGTTTATTCGTTAAATTGAAGTCAGAAACTTCAATAACTTCACCCGCTTTTAATTCGTTCAAATGTACGTTTCCTATTCGGATTCGCACCAATCGCAAAGTAGGAAATCCAACAGCTGCTGTCATTTTTCTAACTTGACGAAATTTCCCTTCATTGACTGTTATCGAAGCCCAAGAAGTTGGCCCGTGGCGTTCATCACGAATTTTTTTTCCTCGTTCCCCAAAATTCGGAATTTCAGAAACCAAAAAGGATTTGCAAGGTTTGGTCATATATTTTGTTCCTTCAAAACCAATTTCAACGCCATTTTGCAATTTTTCAATCGCTTCAAGAGTGATAATTCCATCTACTTGAACATAATATTCTTTATCTACTTTTTTGCTGCGAATCTGCTCGCTCATTTTTCCATCAGTTGTCAACAGCAACAAACCTTCAGAATCTTCGTCCAAACGCCCAATTGCCATCGTTCCTTCGGGAAAATTATACAATTCACCCAAAAGTTTTTTCTTCCTTTTTAATTCGTATATAAATTGACTCAAAAAACCATACGGTTTATGAAGAATAAAATGATGGTGCATAACTTGATTATAATAAGGTGTAAAAATACATTTTTCAAATTAACTTAGATTAAAATTTTAAATAGAATAGTATTGTTTATTTTTACATTTATAAAAATCACGCACCATGTCACAAACTCTTTTCGTATTAGCAGCTTTCGTTATCGCACTTATAATAGGAATCTTTATTGGAAAACTACTTTTTTCTGCCAATGCAAAATCAGAACAAGCCGCTTTAGAAGAGAAAAATAATGGTTTGAGTTTTCAAATTGAAGAATTGAAATCACAATTAACAACTTCAAATTCAGAAAAGGAAACAATTAGAACTGAAAAAGAAGCGATAAATATTCAACTTTCCAAAAAGGAAAATGATTTTGAAAATCTTTGGGAACGTAACAAAGAACAGAAAGATGAAGTTGAAAAATTACAAGAAAAATTTACCAAAGAATTTGAAAACTTGGCCAATAAAATCTTAGAAGAAAAATCTACAAAGTTCACGGAGCAAAACAAAGAAAACATGAAGAATATCTTGTCGCCATTGCAAGAAAAAATTCAATTGTTTGAGAAAAAAGTGGATGACACTCATAAAGAAAGTATCGGTTATCACGCCGCTTTACGCCAACAAATTATAGGTTTAATCGATATGAATGCTCAAATGAGCAAGGAAACTTTGAATTTAACAAAAGCACTAAAAGGCGATAGCAAAATGCAAGGAAACTGGGGCGAATTGGTTTTGGAACGTGTTTTAGAAAAATCAGGATTAGAAAAAGACCGTGAATATTATGTGCAACAAAGCCACGTTGCTGTTGATGGAAATAGGGTTTTCCCCGATGTTGTAATCAATCTTCCTGACGGAAAAAAGATGATTGTGGATTCAAAAGTATCTTTAACAGCGTATGAAAAATACATCAATGAAGAAGATGATTCCTTGAAAATTGGCTATTTAAAAGAACATATAAATTCCATAAAACGCCACGTTGAACAATTAGGCGAGAAAAATTATCACGATTTATACGAAATAGAAAGCCCTGATTTTGTATTGCTATTTATCCCGATTGAACCTGCTTTTGCAATGGCCTTGAATGAAGACACCACATTGTACAATAAAGCATTCGAGAAGAATATTGTAATAGTTACACCATCAACTTTGTTGGCGACTTTAAGAACCATTGATAGTATGTGGGCAAATCAAAAACAGCAAGAAAATGCGATGGAAATTGCGCGACAAGCGGGCGCATTATATGATAAATTTCAAGGTTTTGTTGAAGATTTAATCAAAATTGGTAAGAAAATCGATGAAAGCAAAATAGAATATGGTGCTGCAATGAACAAACTTGTGGAAGGAAAAGGAAACCTAATTATAAGTGTTGAAAAATTGAAAAAAATGGGTGCTAAAGCCAAAAAAGCACTTCCCGAAAGTATTCTTAAAAGAGCTGCTAACGATGATTTTGAGTTGCTTAACTAAATCACTAGAATTATTTTTTTACCGCAGATTACTTCGTCTGTTCGACCTTTGTTCTCGGGTCGCAGATTTCTATATTTATTAGAATAAAAATCTGCGAATTTGCGGTTGTTTTTAAATATATAAAAGTAATTAATCTGCATTTTCTTTATTCTTTTATCAAGAATATCTTTTAAAAGTTCCATTCATTGTCTGTTAAGGGCTGTGAAATGGGCTTTTTTTATTGTTAAAACATTAACAAATTATTTTGTTTAACAAATATTGTAAATCGTTAAACATTATATACCTTTATACTCTCAAAAATACTTAATTATGGCAACTAAAAAATCCGCACTTACAAAAGAAAAAATAGTATCAATGTATATGAATTATACTTTGGAACACAACGAAAAGCCTAAATCAGTTTATAAATTCACTAAAATAAATGAAATATCGGAAACGGAATTTTATAATTTTTTTGGAACTATAGAAAGTGTAGAGAAGGAAGTTTTCAAAATGTTTTATGATAAAACTATTGAATTGCTACAAAAAGATAAAGAATACGAATCTTATGATATGAGAAGCAAATTATTGGGCTTCAATTTTACCTTTTTTGAGCTTTTAACAGCCAACAGAAGTTATGTTGTTATGACTTTGAAAGAGCACGGAAATCAGCTGAAAAACTTGATGCAATTGACAAGTTTAAGAATGAATTATAAAAGATTCGTTTCTGAAATTATAACGGATGACTTCAGAACACAACAAGAACAATTTCAGAATTTTCAGGAAAAAGCATTTCAAGAATCGTCTTGGTTTCAATTATTGTTGGCGATGAAATTCTGGTTGGATGACAGTTCGCCTGCATTTGAAAAGACAGATATTTATATTGAAAAATCTATAAAAGCAACTTTTGAATTGATGAATATTGCCCCAATTGACAGTTTAATTGATTTCGGAAAATTCATTTTCAAAGAAAAAATATACTCAAAATAATGAAAACCATAGATTACATACCTACATCTAAAATTCAAAGAGCAACAAAATTAGTACAAACAGGAGCAAAAGTTGGTGTTAATTATTTGAAATATTATGGAGAAAAAATGGTGAATCCTGAATTAAATAAGGACAAACTGAATGAAAATAACGCCGAAGATATTTACGACGGACTGAAAAGTTTGAAAGGAAGCGCTCTTAAAGTTGCTCAAATGTTGAGTATGGACAAGAGTTTTTTGCCGCAAGCGTATGTTGAAAAATTCTCATTATCACAATTTTCTGTTCCGCCACTTTCTGCGCCATTGGTATTGAAAACATTCAAAACAAATTTCGGGAAATCACCGTATGACATTTTTGATGAATTTAATGCAAATTCTGTGAATGCTGCAAGTATTGGGCAAGTTCACAAAGCAGTTAAAAACGGAAAAAAATTAGCAGTAAAAATTCAGTATCCTGGAGTTGCGAACAGCATTTCATCGGATTTATCATTGGTAAAGCCCATCGCTATTAGAATGTTTAATCTTCAAGGAAAAGATTCTGATAAATATTTCAAGGAAGTTGAAGACAAATTGATTGAGGAAACCAACTATTTATTGGAATTAAAACAAAGTCAAGAAGTGGTGAAAGCCTGCAAAAAGATTGAAAATTTAGTCTTTCCTGAATATTATCCTGAGTTTTCATCGGAACGAATTATTACGATGGATTGGATGACTGGAAAACACCTTTCTGAATTTACGGCTGTAAATACAAATCAGGAAGTTGCAGATAAAATTGGTCAAGCTTTATGGGATTTTTATATGTATCAAATTCATATTCTGAAAAAAGTACACGCTGATCCACATCCAGGAAATTTCTTGGTAAATGACGAAAATGAACTTGTAGCTTTGGATTTTGGTTGTATGAAACAAATTCCAAATGAATTTTATATTCCTTATTTTGAGTTGATTGACAAAAAAGTTATCAATAATCCTAAAGTATTTAGCGATAAATTATTTCAGTTAGAAATCCTGAGAAGTGATGATTCAAAAGAGGAAGTAACTTATTTTACAGATATGTTTTATGATTTATTATCCTTATTTACGCAGCCTTTTCAAGAAGAAAATTTTGATTTTTCAGATCCAGATTTCTTTGGAAACATTGCAAAATTGGGCGAAAGATTTGCAAAAGACACTAATCTTAGAAAGATGAATGGCAATCGAGGTTCCAAACATTTCATTTATATGAACCGAACATTCTTCGGATTGTACAACTTGATGTTTGATTTAAAAGCTACAATTGTTGTCAATCAGTATCAAAAATACAACTAATTGAAAAAGGAAAATTTGCCTTCAAAAATGTGTTTGGTTTGTAACCGACCTTTCAATTGGAGAAAAAAGTGGGAAAAGGTTTGGGATGAAGTTAAATATTGCAGTGAAAAGTGCAGACGAAATAAAAATTAAAGAGAAGTAATTGAGCGATAATAGAAAACATATCAATGTGGTTTGGTTTAAAAGAGACCTTCGTTTGCAAGATAATGAAGCTATTTTTAATGCCTTAAAATCAAATAAACCTACATTGTTACTTTATGTTTTTGAGCCTTCATTGGAAAATGACGGTCATTATAGCCGACGCCATTGGGATTTTATCAAACAATCCTTGGTTGACATTAACAATCAGTTATTAATATATAATACAAAAGTTTTAATCGTTTCATCTGAAACCATCAATACTTTTAATATAATTCAAGAATTCTACAAGATTGATACTGTTTTTTCACATCAGGAAACGGGTTTGAAAATAACGTATGAAAGAGACAAAACTTTCAAAAGATTTTGTAAAAACACGATGATTCATTGGGAAGAAAACATCAATAATGGAATTTTCAGAGGTTTAGAAAATCGCAGTAATTGGGTTTCCAAATGGGAAAAATATATGAATGCGAAACAATTTACATTCAGTCCAAATTCTGAAAATTTGTTTTCAATTGAAGCTATTTCTGAATTAGAATCCAATATGACTAAGGTCGATTTGAATACGGATTTAAATTCTGTATTTCAAAAAGGAGGAACATCAACAGGTTTGAAATATATGAAAACTTTTTTTGATGAACGGTATCATAATTATAGTTACAACATTTCAAAACCAACATTAGCAAGGAAAAGTTGCAGCAGATTGTCACCATATATTGCTTGGGGAAATTTATCAAGCAGACAAATATTGCAAAAAGCAGCTGATTTTGTGTTGACTGTAAAAGACAAAAAGCAAATCGATTCATTCACTTCCAGATTAACTTGGCAAGCCCATTTTATTCAGAAATTTGAAATGGAAGAAATAATGGAATTTGAAAGTGTGAATAAAGGTTTTCATAAATTAAAGAAAAAAAATAACGAAATTTATATAAAAGCTTGGCAAACAGGACAAACTGGTTTTCCATTAGTTGACGCTTGTATGCGATGTTTGAATGAAACGGGTTACTTGAATTTTAGAATGCGAGCGATGGTAGTTTCGTTTTTCACACACAATTTGTGGCAACCTTGGCAAGAAGCAACACAACATTTATCACAAATGTTTTTAGATTTTGAACCCGGAATTCACTTTCCACAATTGCAGATGCAAGCGGGAGAAACGGGTGTAAATATGTTACGGATTTATAATCCAATAAAGAACAGTTTGGAGCACGATCCGCAGGGAGAATTCATAAAACGTTGGGTTCCAGAATTAGAGAATTTGCCTTTGCAATTTATTCACGAACCTTTCAAAATGACTTATTTGGATCAAAAATTCAACAATTTTGAGTTGGGTACAGATTATCCAAAACCAATAATAAATATGGAACGAACTCGGAAATTTGCAAGTGACTTCTTATGGGAAATGCGTAAAAATCCATTGGTGAAAGAGGAAAGTTTCAGAATATTAAAATTGCATACAATGAGTGGTGGCAATGATAACGAATCATAAATAGCACATTATGACAAAAGAATTTACGGAGTTAGAAATTGATAGAATAATTGAAATGGCGTGGGAAGACCGAACCACATTTGATGCTATTTTGTTACAATTTGGAATAAAAGAACAAGAAGTAATCGACTTGATGCGTAAGGAAATGAAGGCGTCAAGTTTCAGAATGTGGCGTGCTCGAGTTCAAGGTCGGAAAACAAAACACGAAAAACTAAGAGATTTTCGGGAAGGCAGATTTAAATGTACAATGCAAAGACAGATTAATAATAATAAAATTTCAAAAAGATAATTTATAATAAAATAATATGAAAAACATAGTAATTATAGGCGGTAGCAAAGGAATTGGAAATGCAATAGCATCGCTAATGGTTGGTGAAAATAAAATTATTAATATTAGTAGAAGCGCACCAACGGTTACACATCCAAATTTAAAACACTACGAATTGAATGTTTTAGAAGACGAACTTCCGGAAATCGATGAAATAGATGTTTTGATTTATTGCCCAGGTTCTATCAACTTAAAACCAATAATGAGTTTGAGTATTGATGATTTTAGAAATGATTTCGAAATCAATGTAATTGGTGCTGTGAAAGCGATTCAGAAGTATTTACCAGTATTAAAAAAAGGAAATAATCCATCAATTTTATTGTTTAGCACAGTTGCTGCAAAATTAGGAATGCCATTTCACGCAAGTATTGCAACAGCAAAATCAGGTGTTGAGGGATTGGTAAAATCACTTGGTGCAGAATTAGCACCAACAATTCGAGTGAATGCGATTGCGCCAACAATTACGGAAACGTCATTATCGGCAAATATTCTTCGCAATGATAGAATGAAAGAAAATATGGTGGAGCGTCATCCAATGAAAGGATATTTGAAGCCCGAAGAAGTGGCAGGAATGGCACAATTCTTAATTTCAGAAAATGCAAAATCAGTTTCAGGACAAGTTTTTGAAATGGATTATGGCATTGTAAGTTTTAAAATTTAAATAAAAACCCAAGGATAATAGATGAAAAGTTACGAGAAAATTGAAATTTACGACACAGAATTGATTGAATCAATGTCGAAAAATTATAAAACCATTATTGAAAATTTAGGTGAAGATATAAACCGTGAAGGACTTCAAAAAACGCCAGAACGTGTTGCCAAAGCAATGCAATATTTAACACACGGATACGATTTGAATCCATTAGAAATTCTGAAATCTGCATTGTTTACAGAGAACCATCAACAAATGATTGTGGTAAAAGACATTGAAATCTATTCTATGTGTGAGCACCACATGCTACCGTTTTTTGGAAAAGCGCACGTGGCGTATATTCCAAATGGTAAAATCGTTGGATTGAGTAAAATTCCGAGAATTGTTGATGCTTTTGCACGAAGAATGCAAGTCCAAGAACGACTTACAGATGAAATAAAAAACTGTATTCAAGAAGCCTTAAGTCCGCTTGGTGTTGCCGTTGTGATTGAAGCGCAACACATGTGTATGCAAATGCGAGGAATCCAGAAACAGAATTCTTTTACAACAACTTCTTCTTTTACAGGGGCATTTGAACGCGATAAAACTAGAAAAGAATTCATTAGTTTGATTTCTAATAAATTGAGTTAGAGAATCGTTTTATTGATTTATTAAAAAGGTTTAAAAATTACTTAACGGTATTTTTAAGCCCTTTTTTTATGAATAATATTAACTGATAATTACAATGATAATTTAATTAGAATTCGTAACTTTAAATACTTTAAAAAGTCACATTATTTCAATTAATTCTCAGTAAAAAATTAAAATTTTACTACTTAAATTAATTCCAAAAACATCCTATTAATTATGAAAAAGTTAGGGATTTTTTATTCATTTTTATTTTTCTTTTGTAATGCATTTTCTCAAAACAAAATAGCAACCAATGAAGGAATAATCTTGTTTGAGGCATCAATTCCAGCTTTTGAAGAAGTTAAGGCAAACAATAATACTGTTAGTTGCGTTGTAAATACTACTACGGGTGAAATCTCAAGTTTAGCATTTATAAGTGAATTTCACTTTAAAATGGCAATGATGGAAGATCATTTTAATGCAAATTATTTAGAAAGTCATAAATTCCCGAAAGCAACTTTCAAAGGAAACATTCACGGATTTAATTTGGCTATTATTGGTAATGTTCCAAAGGATTTTATACTTACGGGAACACTGTCAATGCACGGAAAATCAAAAATTATTTCAACCATTGCAATGATTCAAAAAAAGGAAAAAGGATTGGAAATAGCAACCAATTTTAAAGTCAATACCAGTGATTTTGGTATTAAAATTCCCAAAATTGTTCAGTATAAAATAGCAGAAACTGTAACCATTAAAGCTACTTATATCTTGTTAAAATGAACGGAAGTAATATCGTCTGTTGTTATTTAAAATTCCCATTTTTATCAATTTGTTTTTACCAGCTGCAAAAGCAGTTGTATCGTTTTGAAATCTAAGGGTGAAAAGTTCCTTATCATCTGATAGTTTTTCCCATGAAGTTCCTTGACTATTTGAAAAATATACGCCAGTTGTTCCAACTGTAACTAATTCATTTCCATTAGAATGTGGTACAAACTGAACACAAGAAGCATATCCAAAACCTTCATTTACTCCGATTAATTTCCAGGTTTTTCCTCCATCATACGTAATTGCTTTATTGGCAGAATTATCCGATTGTTCTTCATAATTTCCTCCTACAACAATTCCTATGTTATCATTAAAAAAATCTGTCGAAAAAACACCTGTCATTGCGTGACCTTGAGTAATTGGGGTATCATAAACATTCCAAGAAATTCCTTTGTTATCACTGACAAAAACCCTCGATTTAGTTCCGCCAGAAACTAAGAAAGTTTTAGAGCCTTTAATGCAAATATTGGTATTACTCGCTGCAAAAAAAGCTTCGCCTTCCTCAATTTTAGGTAAATTTTGACACGGTATTTTATTCCAAGAATTGCCACCATCACGAGTAATTAGTATAGAAAAACAATCTTGAGTTGGGTCGCCAATGGCAATGCCTTCCTTGTTATTCCAAAATTGAATGGCATCATAAAATACTTTTTCGTGATTTTCCTTATAAACCAATGTTGCAGATAAATCTTTCTTATTAATTTTATACAATAATGCAGGATTTCCAATGCTCAAAACAAAAATAGCCTTTTCAGTTTGGGCAATACTTCTAAATTCTAATTGTAACGAATCATTAATTATTTTACGTTCTACACGATTGTTTTTCTTTAAATCATAATAGCCAAATCTGTTTTTATCAGCTGCATACCAAACTTTATTTTTATCAATTAGAATGGCTCGAATACTTATTTTATCAGTAAAAATTGTATCAAATGAAACAGTAATATTATAATTTAGATTGTCGTTTTGAAGATTTACCACTTTTGATTTACAAGAAAAAATCAAAACCATCAGAATTAAAAAAACGAAACTATTTTTCATATCATTTACCTTTATCGTTGCTAATTTACATTATTTCTTTGTAAGAAAATCCAAATTAAACAATATTAAATTGTTGGCATAGTAATTGAATATTCTATAAATAGTAATAATATAAAATAAAAATACCATGAAAACGAAAATCATTTCCTTTGCTTTTATTGCTTTCTTTTTTGCAAATTCCATTTTTGCTCAAGACAAAACGACTGTCAACGCAAGTAATACTGAAATTAGTGATAATTTAGATTTAAAAGCGGTTGCTTCAATTTTTGGGGATTCTGAAAATTTAGAAGATTTTGAAAGACGTTTGAACGATCCTAAATTGAAAATTTCAAATTTGGATTTGAACAATGACAATCAAGTTGATTACTTGCGAGTTATTGAATCTGTTGAAGGTAG
>CANIFM010000015.1 GCA_947466955.1 Bacteroidota bacterium | reverse complement strand
TTGTTTAAGAATTCAAACTCATAATCCACAAATTTATCTGCGATTTTGATTATTTTTTCTCTTTGTAATTCGATGTCGATTCCTGCTTTTTGGTCGCTAATTATGATTGTTGAAAATTCGTGAGAATGGGAAATTGAAATGTGTTTTCCATCTTTGAGATGCGGTTTTCCGAATTCGTCGTATTCCAAATCGAAATCGGTGTAGTTTTTTTCTTGTAATAACTTGCGAACGCTCAAAAAAGCACGTTGGTGCAATTCTGATTTCATTCCGTTGAACCGAATTGCATTTGATGGGTTTAACTTCACTTCATTGCACAATTGCTCCAATGATTCCGTTATTTTCCAAACGAGAATTTGAGTTGTTGGACTGAAATTTATAGTTTTATAAAGTGGCATTTGATGAAATATGAATTATAAATGATGATTTTCCTAATTACGATTAAACCCTAGCCCTGATAGCAGCGGTATCCTCTTGTGGCGGGGTTCGCCACAAGAGATATAGCGAATAGCAGGAAATAGCTCCAAAAAAAATCAAACTCTTTTTATTAGATGATTAAAATTCAAACCTTTACAAAATAAACATTTCATAAATATTTACGAAAATTATTAATTCATAAAGTTAATGCCTAAATTTGCAAAAAATTTTACAATTACAAATATACTATAAATGAGTACATCAACTATGCCTTATGTGGCTTTCAAAGTAAAAGACATTTCTCTAGCAGCTTGGGGAAGAAAAGAAATTGAATTGGCGGAAGCTGAAATGCCAGGTTTAATGGCGCTTCGTGCCGAATACAAAAACGAACAACCTCTTGCTGGTGCTCGTATTGCAGGATGTTTGCACATGACAATTCAGACTGCGGTTTTGATTGAAACATTAATTGCTTTGGGTGCTGAAGTGACTTGGAGTTCTTGTAATATTTTCTCAACTCAAGATCAAGCTGCTGCTGCAATTGCTGCTGCGGGGATTCAGGTTTATGCTTGGAAAGGGTTGAACGAGCCAGATTTTGACTGGTGTATCGAACAAACTTTGTTCTTTGGTGAAGACAGAAAACCATTGAATATGATTTTGGATGATGGTGGAGATTTAACAAATATGGTTATTGACCGTTACCCAGAATTAATACCTGGAATTAAAGGATTGTCTGAAGAAACTACAACTGGAGTTCACAGATTATACGAAAGAGTAAAAGCGGGAACGTTGCCAATGCCAGCAATTAACGTGAATGACTCGGTTACAAAATCGAAATTTGATAACAAATATGGTTGTAAAGAATCAGCAGTTGATGCGGTTCGTCGTGCAACTGATGTAATGCTTGCTGCAAAAAGAGTCATCGTTTGTGGATATGGTGATGTTGGAAAAGGAACAGCGGCTTCTTTTAGAGGTGCTGGATCTATTGTAACAGTTACAGAAATTGACCCAATTTGTGCGCTTCAAGCAGCAATGGACGGTTTCGAAGTTAAAAAATTAGACACAGTTATTGCAACTGCAGATATAATTATTACCACTACTGGAAATAAAGATATTGTTTTGGGTTCTCATTTCGAAAAAATGAAAGACAAAACTATCGTTTGTAACATTGGACATTTTGATAACGAAATTGATATGGCTTGGTTGAATTCAAACCACGGTGCATCAAAAGTGGAAATCAAACCACAAGTGGACAAATATACTATCGCTGGAAATGACATTCTTATTTTAGCCGAAGGACGTTTGGTAAACCTTGGCTGTGCTACAGGTCACCCAAGTTTTGTAATGAGTAACTCATTTACAAACCAAACTTTAGCTCAAATTGAATTGTGGAAAAACAGCGCAGCTTACAACAATGAAGTGTATATGTTACCAAAACATTTGGATGAAAAAGTGGCTATGTTGCACTTGGCTAAATTAGGAGTTGAATTAGAAACTTTGCGTGTGGATCAAGCGGATTATATTGGTGTTCCCGTTGAAGGCCCATTCAAACCAGAGTATTACAGATACTAGGTCATTGCAAGGAAACGAAGCAATCTTATCCTATAATTTTAGAACCCTTGCAGTAATGTGAGGGTTTTTTGTTTTTGGGCTTGGCACACACAAAAATGACTGCAAAAAATCAAATAAATCAAATAAAATCCTTTAAAACACACGAGGAAAATTGCTCTAAATCCTTTATATTTGCATTTAATTACAATGGTTATTTTTAATATTTTTACATTTTCAAGATGAAACATACCAAGGTTAAAGACTTATTAAACAGTGCGTCAACGCAGCAGGAAGTGAATGCAAAAGGTTGGGTGCGGACGTTTAGAAACAATCAATTTATTGCGTTAAATGACGGTTCGACTATAAATAATATCCAGTGTGTGGTTGATTTCGAGAATACGCCGGAGGAAACTTTGAAGCGAATTACTACGGGAGCTGCAATTTCGGTAACTGGGAATTTGGTGGAAAGCCAAGGTGCTGGTCAGAAATTTGAAATCCAAGTTACTAATTTACAAATACTTGGGGATTCTGATGCGGAGAAATTTCCGATGCAACCGAAGAAACATTCCTTGGAATTTTTGCGTGAAAATGCACATTTAAGAGTTCGTACCAATGCTTTTGGGGCAATTATGCGAGTGCGTTCGGTATTGTCGTTTGCAGTTCATACTTATTTTCAAAATAAGGGTTTTGTATATGTAAATACGCCAATTATAACGGGTTCAGATGCTGAGGGCGCTGGAGAAATGTTCAAAGTTACGGCATTGCCATTTGACAAAACTCCAAGAACTGAGGAAGGAAAAGTTAATTATAAAGAAGATTTTTTTGGCAAGGAAACCAATTTAACGGTTTCGGGACAATTGGAAGCAGAAACCTATGCGATGGCTTTGGGTCAAGTATATACTTTTGGTCCTACTTTCCGTGCTGAAAACTCGAACACTTCCCGCCATTTGGCTGAATTTTGGATGATTGAACCCGAAGTGGCTTTCAATGATTTGAATGATAATATGGATTTGGCTGAAGATTTTATTCAATATGTAATTAAATACACGATTGATAAATGTCAGGACGATTTGAAGTTTTTGGAAGGGCGTTTGACAGAAGAAGAAAAAGTAAAACCTCAGGCGGAACGCAGCGAAATGCCGTTGCTTGAGAAATTGAATTTTGTTTTAGAAAACAATTTTAAAAGAGTTTCATATACCGAAGCAATTGATATTTTAAGAAATTGCAAACCGAATAAAAATAAAAAATTCAACTATATTATTGACGAATGGGGTGCTGATTTACAGTCGGAACACGAGCGTTATTTGGTTGAAAAACACTTTAAATGTCCCGTGATTTTGTTTGATTATCCAGCCAACATAAAAGCGTTTTATATGCGTTTGAATGAAGATGGAAAAACGGTTCGTGCTATGGATATTTTATTTCCTGGTATTGGAGAAATCGTTGGAGGTTCTCAAAGAGAAGAGCGTTATGACGTTTTGGTCGAAAAAATGAAGGCTTTAGGAA
Source organism: Bacteroidota bacterium (assembly GCA_947466955.1). Taxonomy (GTDB): domain Bacteria; phylum Bacteroidota; class Bacteroidia; order Flavobacteriales; family Flavobacteriaceae; genus Flavobacterium. The sequence goes on along the minus strand of CANIFM010000015.1, from coordinate 20,429 downwards.
TTGACGAAGAAGAATTGTGGTGGTATTTAGACACCCGAAGATTTGGAAGTGCCGTGCATTCTGGTTTTGGACTTGGCTTTGAAAGATTGGTTCTTTTTGTTACCGGAATGACGAATATTCGTGATGTAATTCCTTTTCCAAGAACGCCGGGAAGCGCAGAGTTTTAGAGAATGTTGAATTGTTTAATCGTTAATTCGGTTAACCGATTAAACAAATAACCGGTTAAACAATAAAAATGCAAAAGCAATTTCTAAATCTAAAGTTGTCTCAAAAATTATCTCCACAACAAATCCAGTTGATGAAGTTAATTCAATTGCCTACGCAAGCATTTGAGCAACGTTTATTAGAGGAAATGAATGAAAATCCAGCCTTGGAAACGGGAAGTGAAGAAGATGATTACGAGAAAGACGAATATGAAAATGAGGATTACGACGATTATGATGATTCCGAATCCGATAGAATTGAGGCTGAAGACATTAATATTGACGATTATCTAAGCAACGACGAAATTCCCGATTATAAAACACAATCCAACAACTACAGCGATGAAGATTCTGATAGAGAATCGCCATTGGCATCGCCAGTGAGTTTTCATCAGGATTTAATCAATCAGTTGAACACCTTTATTTTGAATGATAGCGAGCGTGAAATTGCCGAATTTCTTGTTGGTAATATTGATGATATGGGTTATATCCGAAGAAGTGTTCAGGATATAGTTGATGATTTGGCTTTTACGCAAGGGGTTTACACCGATGAAAAAACCGTCGAAAATTTATTGCACGTTATTCATGAATTAGAACCTTCGGGAGTTGGCGCACGAGATTTACAAGAATGTTTATTGTTGCAATTGAAACATAAGACCCCAACAGAATCAATAGCTTTGGCGACTTCTATTTTGTCGGAACAGTTTGATGCTTTTACAAAAAAACATTACGATAAATTAATTCATAAATTCAATGTTTCGAATGAGCAACTAAAAAAAGCCATTCATGAAATTGAGAAATTAAATCCTAAACCAGGTGGTGCTTTCACTGGAAATAATAAAATTACCGAAAATGTAGTTCCCGATTTCGCCATTAGAATTGTAGATGGCGAATTAGAACTGACTTTAAACGGTCGAAACGCACCGTCTTTGCACGTTTCCAAAGATTATCAGGAAATGATGCAAACCTATAAAGATTCCCGAGATAAATCGAATTCACAAAAAGAAGCGGTTCAGTTTATCAAACAAAAATTAGATTCTGCAAAGTGGTTCATCGACGCGATTAGACAACGCCAAGAAACACTTTATGTGACAATGAATGCAATCATGCATTTTCAAGAAGAATTTTTCCTTGACGGCGAAGAAACAAAAATGAAACCGATGATTTTGAAAGACATTGCCGACATGGTAGGCCTTGATATTTCAACTATTTCACGTGTTGCTAACAGCAAATATGTTGAAACGCCTTACGGAACAAAACTCATCAAAGAATTCTTTTCTGAAGCGATGAAAAATGACCAAGGCGAAGATGTTTCCACACTTGAAATCAAGAAAATCTTACAAAATGTAATCGCCGAAGAAGACAAACACAAACCTTTGCCAGACGATCAATTGGCAGAAATATTAAAAGAAAAAGGCTACCCAATTGCGCGTAGAACGATTGCAAAATATAGAGAATTGTTAGACATTCCTGTTGCCAGAATGAGAAAGAAAATGTAAAACGTATCCGATTTGAAAAAATTTCTATCCTTTTTCTCGTATCTTTTTCATCCGATATTCGTGCCTGTTTTCGGAACATTATTCTATTTTTTATTCAGCAATTACTTTTATACAAGTCAACAAAAATACTTGGTACTATTGCAAATTTGTATTATTACCATTCTTATACCAATCTCTTTTTATTTTTTATTGCGCTCTTTTGGAAAAGTAGATTCAGTAATGGTTTACCAGCTATCACAACGTAAAATTCCATTAATAATACAAACTATATTAATTTTTCTATTGATTACAAAAAGTATAACCGTTGAAGTGATTCCTGAGTTGTATTATTACTTTTTAGGAGGATTAATCAGCGCTTTATTATTACTAATTTTATTATTTTTGAAGATAAAAGCTAGTATTCACATGGTTGGAATTAGCACTTTAACCATTTTTGTAATTGCTTTGAGTTGGCACTTTCACAACAATGCAATTTATACCATTACACTACTTGTAGCAATAAATGGACTTGTAGCTTCTTCGAGATTAGAATTGAAAGCACATTCCGATAAAGAGTTGGTAATTGGATTCTTTTCTGGATTGCTTCCGCAAATTATTCTAACTTATTTTTGGTTATAGGATATAGAACATAAATCCAAAATTCAAGGTGTTCACGTCGAGTGAACCTCCATTTAGAACTCCCGATTTAAAAATGGGATTTAAACCGTAATAAATATTAAAATTTACCGTATTGTACCCAATACTCAAGTAGGTTCCGTATTGGAATTTGTTGAGGTCTGGATTGCCAACAACTTTAATACTCGTTTGGCTGTCTTCGTATTTTGATTGCGTATAAAACAAATAACTAAACTTTAAACCCGAATAAATCCTCCAAAATTTATGACTTTCAGGAGTTGATGTTCTCCATCTAAATTCTAGGGGAATGTCAATGGAATGAAGCGTTAATTTGTTTTTATCATAGCTAGTTGCCGATGTAATTGTACTGTATTCAGGAGCTCCATTGGTTTCAGAAATCAATATATTTTGATTGTAATTGTTCCAAGAATATCCCAATCCTGTTGCTATTGCCTTGGTTCTATTCTTATTAATAGGCATGTCTCTTAAAACACCAAGAGAAAAACTAGGGGTAAATTTATTTTGAGAAATCCCCGTAGGGCGATTTACGAGCGTATTGTAAGTAACTCCAATATAAAACTGGTCTTCTCTATATAAAGAATCAACGGCTTCAAAATCAGGGCTAACCTGAGAAAACACACTGTAAAAAGATAATAAAATAAAGCTAAATAAAAGAATCCGCATACTATTGTTTTTGTGGTTTAAAGATACAAAAAAAGGCAATTCAAATGATTGCCTATTAAATTTTGAATATTATTGTGCGATTAGCAAGTTTGATTTGTTTTGAAACATCAAAAAAAGTTCAAATTATCGTTTAATTATTTTAAAAACTTGATTTTTAGTTTCTTTAATTTTCAAAAAATAAACACCTTGTGCTAATTGATTACTGTCAATAATGGCGTCGTTTGAAGATAAAATTCCAGTTAACACAGGTCTTCCTATTTGATCTGAAATAGAATAACTTAAACTAGAAAAATTTGCTTTTGATTTCACATTAATTCTGTCATTTGCAGGATTTGGATAAATTGTAAAGTTATTTTCAAATGCTAAATTTGGAACATTTAAGACCAAATAAGTGTACGTTGTGCGCTGCGAGTTGTCCCAAGCAAGTGATGCATCATTCCAAATCTGGGTTGTGACTTGATCTGCGGTTCCATCAGAATTATTTATGTAATTAAACTGTACGTAATTATCCCAAATACTATTCGTAACATTCCAAAATTGAGAAAGATTATTTAGTAGATAATCATTTCCGTCATAAGTAAAGGTTTGTTTGAAGAAATTCTGCCACGTAATTACAATCCAAATTTCATCAATAGCCGTTACAACTTTATTGGACGAATTATAGGTGTAAGAAATTCGATCTGTATTTTCCCAAGCACTTGAAGTCGTATTCCAAGTTTGAATAACAACATCTAAAATATTTCCAGAACTATTATTATTAAAATTTGATTGCATGTCATTTACCCAAGAAATAGTGGGTGTTTCCCAAACTTGGAACAATATATTTGTTAAAAATCCATTGCCATCATAAGAATTTATTTGTTGATTGTAAGGTTCCCAATTTCCATTAGTCCATTTTTCAGTTATAATAAGTATCCCTTTTTCGCTAGAATTATATGTATAAGTTACTCTTTGCGAATTTTCCCAAGCACTTGAAATGGCATTCCAAACTTGTTTTACAGATTGATTTACAGTTCCATTTGGATTATTAATATAAATGGTCTGTGAATTGTCATTCCACAAACTTGAAGGAATGTCCCATAATTGCGAGAGATTAGAGGTCAAATAAGGATTAGAATCGAAGGAGTTTAACTCTTTTGAAAAATTTTGCCAATTGCTATTTGTCCAAGTTTCTGTTATGGACGATTGTATATTTTGGCTTAATAAATTCATACTTAGCATAAGAAAACCCAATAATAAAATACTTGCGTTTTTGTATTTTGTAGTAAAAAATACAGGAAGTTGTGTTATTTTTTTCATCACTTGATTTTTTAAATTATTAATTCTTTATATTAGAATTTATGTAGGATTCAAAATTAAATAATTCAAACATTATTTATATTTAAATCATTATAATTCAGTAATTTAAATATACAATAGCGACAATAGATATTGTTTTGTCGTTGATTGAATTTTGGGTCAAATAGTATTGTAGGAACTTTCAGGAATCATAAAAATTAACAACCACTAAATTAAAGTCAATTATATAATTTAATAGCAGAGAAAATGTATTTAGAATGCAAGTATTATCGAAACGCAATTTACAAAAGTGAAATATTAAAACTAACTTTAAATGGATAATGGTAAATTGAGTTGTTTTTGGAAAATACAAGAAACTATTTATTTTGTTAAGGCAACTTGAATCTTTATTTTATCTTCAAAAATAGAAACTAGGTGGTTTCCTTTTTTAATTAGGTTATAATCTATATCTAAATTCAACTCTTCTAAGACTATTTTTGATAATATCATATCCATTTTAGATTGATAATAAGGGATTTCATTTATCTCTAATTCAATAAAAAGCTTACCACAAATTTTGATTTCTTGTTCAGGAGATATTGAACTTCTATTTATTACTACAGTAAGATTTTTTTCGACTGGTATTAATGATAAACCAGAGTGATTTTTCAAAACAGAAAAATTCTGAAAAGCTTCAAATAAACAGTTGTACTGAATTTTTTCAAAAGAATTATTTGTATTTTTAAAATCTTTATTGTCTAAAGGAAAATTAATAATAGTGCCATTTTCAGGGGTTGTTGTTTTCATTTTTTTGTAAAAATAGTTTAATAAAACAACAATATGTTTAAACAAACCAAAAGATAATCAACATAAACAAACTTTTTTGTTGTAATTCTAAATTAGCAGCACTAATAAATCTAAAAACATCCTATTTCCAATCCAGTTTTAATTAGTTTCAAAAAATTACCGCTTTTGAGAAATCAAAATAAGCAGTACATTAGCAGAAATGATATTGCAGTTCTATTCGCATTTACAATTGAAAAATATGAAAAAATATATAAAACAACTTTTGCTTTTGACACTTTTTAATTTACTCACTTTTTGTGCTACAAAACAAAATCTGAAATCAACTTTCCCACAAGAAATTGCGTCAATGTCATTTGAAAAATGGACAGGCGGAAGAAGAGAAACGGGAAGTGGAACAAAAGTTAGTATCGAATTTAAAAAACCGCTACTAAAAAATATTCACTTACAGAAAATCTATTTTCAAAATCAAGAAACAGAAATTGTTCAAGAAAACGAAACAAAATATAGCGCAAGTTTTCATTCCAATGCCTTATATCGGGAACAACATTCTTCAGATGCAGCGTCTAAAAATTTCAATTTAAAAGACAACGAAGCCGTAATTGAATATCAAAATCACAACAAAACCTATTTTTACAAATGTACCAATATCAAAGAAATTCCAATGATTATGTACGAATAGGCAAAAACTACCAAAAATTACTTATTTTTGTTACTTTCAAATCATAAAAAAACCTTGAGCATTTATAAAAGTCTTTTCAAACAAACTGCCATTTATGGACTAGCAACGGTTTTACCGCGAATGTTCAGCTTTTTGTTAGTGCCACTTTACACCGATTTGCTTCCAAAAGCAGCCTACGGAAAAGTCACCATTATTTTTGCTTGGATGATTTTTTTCAACGTGATTTTGGCGTACGGAATGGAAACCACTTTTTTTAGGTTTTACAACAATGAAACAAACAAAAAAGCAGTGATTGAAACCACGACAGTTTCAATATTTTGGTCAACACTATTATTTCTATTTCCTGCTTTATTACTAAAAAATTACCTCGCCGAATTATCAGGAATCGATGTGCAATTTATCATTTATACCATCTGGATTTTAGTCTTAGATGCCTTAGTAATCGTGCCTTTTTCTAAACTTCGAGCCTATCAAAAACCAATGGTTTATGCCGTGATAAAAATTGGAAACGTTGTAGTAAATCTCTCTTTAAACGTTTTCTTTTTAATTTATTTACCCAAAATCGCTCAAGCAAATCCCGACAGTTTTCTAGGGTCGTTATACACCGAAAATTTTGAAGTTGGCTATATTTTTGTTTCCAATATCATCGCAAGTTTACTAACATTTATAGCGCTTTCACCGAATTATTTTCACGTAAATTGGAATTTCGATTTCAATCTATGGAAACGAATGATGCGCTACGGATTGCCAATTTTGGTCGCCGGAATCGCCTTTGCCATCAACGAACAATTCGATAAAATCTTATTAGGAAAATTGCTTCCCGCCAATATCGCAGAAGCCGAAGTTGGTGTTTATTCCGCCTGTTACAAACTCGGATTATTCATGGTTTTATACCGAACAGCCTATACCTTAGGAATCGAACCTTTCTTTTTCAGTCACGCCAAAAACGAAAATGCGCCTCAAACGTATGCCGCAATAACCAAATATTTCGTCATTTTTGGGTCATTTATTTTGTTGACTGTAATCGTTTTTGCCGATATTTTTAAATATTTTATGATTCGCGATTCGTCCTATTGGGAAGCTATGAAAGTCGTTCCGTTAATTATTTTGGCGAACTTTTTCCTCGGAATTTACACCAATTTATCTGTCTGGTACAAACTCATCGACAAAACCTATATCGGAGCTTATATTTCCATCGTCGGAGCAGTCGTGACGCTGGTTTTGAACTTTTTATTAATCCCAACAATGAGCTATTACGGCTCTGCAATCGCCACAATTGCTGCTTACGGAACGATGATGGGAATTTCCTATTTTCTCGGAAATAAATATTATCCAATTCCCTACGACATCAAAAAAATTACAGGATATTTAGGATTATCCATCCTATTTTCCATAATTTCATTCTATTATTTCCGCGAAAATTACTTTGTCGGAATCCCGTTATTGCTAACATTTTTGTATTTTATATATTATAACGAAAAAGAAACATTGAACAAAATTTTAAAACGAAAATAATTACGGACAAGCCACACTGATCAACACACGTACGGACAAGTCGCGACTTGTCCCTACCAAAAATAAAAATATGAAAATAAACATCATCAACAAATCACAACACGATTTGCCAAATTACGAAACCATTGCCTCGGCAGGAATGGATTTGCGTGCCAATTTATCCGAATCCATAACCTTAAATCCATTGGAAAGAACCATCGTAAAAACAGGACTTTTCATAGAATTACCGATTGGTTTTGAAGCGCAAGTTCGTCCAAGAAGCGGATTGGCAGCCAAAAAAGGAATTACCGTTCTCAATTCACCAGGAACTGTTGACGCTGATTATCGAGGTGAAATTGGAGTAATTTTAGTAAATTTATCCAACGAAGTTTTCATTATCGAAAATGGAGAAAGAATTGCACAACTCATTATCGCAAAACACGAACGTGCAGAATGGATTGAAGTGCAAGAATTGTCGGAAACGTCAAGAGGAGAAGGCGGTTTCGGAAGCACGGGAGTAAAGTAGCCCCCAATCCCCCAAAGGGGGTTAAAAAAGAGAAAAAGTAAACAGTATTAATTAATAAACCCTTCTGAACTTAGTGATAACTTTGTGCCTTTGTGGTTAAAAAAAAATCGAATGAAAATAATAGTTCCAATGGCAGGTCGAGGTTCACGCCTTCGCCCACACACATTAACAGTTCCAAAACCGCTAATTCCAATTGCAGGAAAACCAATAGTTCATCGATTAGTTGAAGATATTGCAGGCGTTTTAAATCAAAAAATTGAAGAAGTTGCTTTTATCATTCACGAGAGTTTTGGGAAAAAAGTCGAAGAAGAATTAATTGCAATTGCCCAAAAACTTGGAGCAAAAGGCACCATTTATTATCAAAATGAAGCTTTAGGAACAGGTCACGCCATTATGTGCGCCAAAGATTCTTTGAGTGGTCCAGCCGTTATAGCTTACGCGGATACTTTAATTCGTGCCGACTTTGAGTTAGATGCATCTGCCGATAGTGTTATTTGGGTAAAACAAGTCGATCAGCCTCAAGAATTTGGAGTAATTAGCCTTAACGAAGCCAACGAAATAATTGAATTAGTAGAAAAACCAAAAGAATTTGTTTCTGATTTAGCCGTAATTGGAATATACTATTTCAAAGATGTTGCCGTTTTAAAAACAGAACTTCAAGCCGTTTTAGACAACAATATTATTCACGGTGGCGAATATCAAATCAACGATGGAATTAAGCAAATGATGGCAAAAGGTATGAAATTTGTACCTGGGAAAGTTGATGAATGGATGGATTGTGGAAACAAAAATGTAACTGTTGAAACCAACTCAAGAATGTTGGGTTTCTTGCATAACGATGGGGAACATTTAGTTGATTTCGGTGTAAAATTAGAAAATTCAACAATCATTCCGCCTTGTTATATTGGTGAAGATGTGGTTTTAATAAACGCAACGGTGGGTCCAAATGTTTCTTTAGGAAACGGTTGTCACGTTATAAATAGTTCTATAAAAAATAGTTTGGTTCAAAACCATTCTAAAGTAAAAAATGCTACCTTAGACAATGCAATGATTGGAAGTCACGCCAGTTTTGACGGAAATTTCACAAGCATTAGCATTGGAGATTACTCGGTTTTAGAATAATTATAATGATGAAAAAGTCAGTTTTTATAGTCCTTTTTTCGCTTTTGCTTTGCAATCCAACTGTTCTTTTGGCACAAACTGAGCCAGAAGATGTTGCGTTGGCAAAAGACGATTTTCAAGATTCTTTCTTTGAATCTTTAAAACAAAAAGGAATAGAAAATTATGACAAAGCCATTATTGAATTAGAAAAATGTCTGAAAATTCAACCAGAAAATGCAACTATTTATTTTGAATTTGGAAAAAATTATTTAGCACAAAAAGAATATAAAAAAGCATACGATTCTTTTGAAAGTGCTACAAAAATAGATGCTAAAAACAGATGGTTTTGGGTTGGAATGTACGATGTTTGTTATGAAACCAAAGATTTTGAAAAAGCAATTCCTATTGTTTTAAAATTGGTAGAATTCAAAAAGGAATACAAAGAAGAATTGGTGTCATTGTATATGAATACGCAACAATTTGACAAAGCTTTGGATTTGATAAATGAGTTGAACGATGCGGTTGGAAAATTAGAATTACGAGAAAATTATAAAGCTCAAATTCTGCAAGATCCAAAATACCAGAGTTCGGAACGTTTTAATTTATTGGAACAAATAAAGAAAAATCCAAAGGAAGAATCGAATTATGTTTCCTTGATTTTTTTATACAATGAAAACAACCAAGAAGAAAAAGCGCAGGAAATTGCTAAGAAATTAGAAATTGCAATTCCAAATTCGGATTGGGCACAAGTGAGTTTGTTTAAATTATATTTAAATAACAATGAAGGAGAAAATGTTGTTAAAGCTATGAATTTTGTTTTGGCAAGTCCAAAAATTGATAGCAAAATCAAACATAGAATGTTGAATGAATTCATCTTATTTATTAGCGACAAACCGCAATTTGATGGAGATTTGGAAAAAGCAGTTTCTTATTTTGATAACGATAAAGACGTTCAAGTTGCAAAAGAATTAGGAAAATTCTATCACAACAAAAAAAACTGGGACAAAGCCATCCGATTCTATGAAATGCAAACCAATAAAAACTCAGATGATATAGAAACGGCATTACTTTTGTTAGAATGTTATACTGAAAAAGGACAATTTGACGTTATAGAAAAGAAAACGGATGCCTTGTTGCAAATTTATCCAACACAACCGCAGTTTTATTATTACTCAGGATTGGCATTAAATCAAAAAGGAGCGTTCAAAAAAGCAAAAGAAATGCTTGAAACAGGCTTGGATTTTATAATTGAAAATACAGAATTGGAAATAAATTTCGACATACAATTAGGAGAATCCTACAATGGATTAGGCGATTTGAAGAAGAAAGAATTTTATTTCTCTAAAGCTGAAAATGCTTTAAAACAAAAAAAATAATGAAAAAATACATTGGCTTAGCCACGATTTTCGTTTTGTTTTCTTGCACCGCCAAAAAGACTTTGGTTGCAGAAATCGTTGCAAATAAGGAGCTAACATCTGAAAAAATAATAGAAAAACATTACAATGATAAAATGAGTTTTTCTACTTTATATATCAAATCGAGTGCGAGTTATAAAGACGACAAACAATCGCAAAATGTAACCGCAGAAATTAAAGTTAAGAAAGACGAAAAAATATTAATTAGCATCCGTTTTCTTGGAATTACAATGGCAAAAGCGTTAATCACGCCTGAAAAAGTTCAGTATTATGAGAAAATAAATGGCAGTTATTTCGAAGGGAATTATGGTGCTTTAAGTCAATGGTTGGGCACCGATTTAGATTTTCAGAAAGTACAAAATATGTTAATCGGCGAATCATTTGATGATTTGAAAATTGGAAAATACGATGCCATTTTAGAAGATAAATTATATAAATTATCAGCCAGTTCAAATGCGGGAATTAACAAGACATTTTACTTGGGAAGTGATACTTTTTTGGTTAAAAAACAGGAAATTTCACAAACAGTGCAAGGTCGAATGTTACAAGTGAGTTATCCCGAACGCAAAGAAGCATCAGAAGCATTTTTGCCATTGCGCATCGCTATTGAAGCCATTCAAAACTCAGGAAAAACAAATATTAATATCAATTATAATTCTGTTTCTTTTAATGAAGACCTTTCTTTTCCATATTCTGTTCCAGAATCGTACGAACGAGTTTTTATTAATTAGATTTGCATAAATATAGCTCCAATATGTCAAAATTTATCTTTAGTTTATTAATTATCTGCATGACTTCTTCCATTTGGGGTCAGGAAGATCAGCAGCAAAAATTGGAAGAACGCAAGGCTCAAATTCAAAGAGAAATTCGTGAAAACGAAGCATTGTTGCAGGAAACTAAGAAAAAAGAAAAATCAGTTACCAATATAATTGTAATTCAGGCAAGTAAAATAAAACTGAAAGAAAAATTAATTAATACAACCGAAAAGCAAACCAAATTGCTTAGTAATGACATGTATGTTAATCAGTTACAAATAAATAGACTCAATAGAGAATTGGAAATTCTTAAAGAAGATTATGCTGCAATGATTGTGAAATCTTATAAAAGTCGTTCAGAGCAAAGTCGGGCGATGTTTCTATTGTCATCTGAAAATTTCTTGCAAGCCTATAAAAGAGCGCAATACATGAAGCAATATGCGAGCTACAGAAAAACGCAAGGAGTTGAAATAAAAGACAAATCGGAAGAACTTACGGTTTTTAATGGGAAATTAGTTGTTCAAAAAACAGCCAAGCAAAAATTGATTGAAGAAAACGAAAAAGAACGTTTGGCACTTCAAAAAGAGAAACAAGAGCAAGAAATTTTAGTAAATTCTATTAAAAAAGACAAGAAAAAAATTATTGCTGAAATCAAGAAAAAGCAACAAGAAACAAGAGCAATCGATCAAAAAATTGAACGTTTAATTCGGGAAGCAATTGCTGAAGCCAACAGAAAAGCGGCTGAAGCCAATAGAAGAGCGGCTGAAGCTAATAGAAAAGCATCACCGAGCAACACCAAAATTCCAACTAAAGAGGCTGTTGTTGCCGAAACAAAAGCAATTGAATCATCTTCAAAAATTGTTTTGACAGCAGAGGGGAAAATCATTGCCGATAATTTTAAAGCGAACAAAGGAAGGTTGCCTTGGCCAGTTGAAAAAGGAAGTGTTTATTCTGCTTATGGTGAACATCCACATCCAGAATTTAAAACTTTAACAATAAAAAATAGTGGGGTAGATATTGAAACCGATAGAGGCGCAAATGCAAGAGCAGTTTTTGGGGGAATTGTAACCAGTGTAATGGTTTTTTCCCCAGTAAATACTGCAGTTATGATTCAACACGGAGATTTTTTCACGGTGTATCAAAATTTGAGTTCCGTTTCTGTGAGCAAAGGAGATAAAGTTTCTATAAAGCAAACCATCGGAAGAGTTAGAACCAATGGCGATACGGGGAAAACAATAATAAAATTTACCATTTCTCAGAATACAACCTATTCTAATCCGAGTGGTTGGTTGTATAATATGTAAAATAAAAGGGGAGTCAATGAATTTGATTCCCCTTTTATCTTAGATAAATAACGCTTTAAGTTCTGTAGCTTCACTTGGTTTCATTTTTCCAGCCAATACCAAACTTAATTGTTTTCTTCTTAATGCTGCATCAAAACGTTCTTTTTCTAATTTTGTTTCAGGAATAATTGGTGCAACTTCTACAGGTCTTCCAGTATCATCTACGGCTACAAAAGTATAAATGGCTTCGTTGGCTTTACTTCTAATTCCAGTTTCACGGTCTTCAACCCAAACATCAATATAAATTTCCATAGAACTTTTGAAACTTCTGGAAACTTTTGCTTCAACTGTAACAACGCTTCCCAAAGGAATAGCCCGGTTGAAAGCGACGTGATTTACTGATGCTGTAACGGCAACTCTTCTCGAATGTCTTCTTGCCGAAATACTTGCTGCTCTGTCCATTCTCGCTAATAATTCACCACCAAAAAGATTGTTTAGCGGATTTGTCTCGCTCGGTAAAACCAAATCGGTTAAAATGGTCAAGGATTCTGAAGGATGTTTTGGATGCATGATTTTTTTACAAAGGTAATTACACGGTATAAAAAATCCCGATATTATCGGGATTTTTTTTATTTATATTTCTTCAATTAGCAACCAAGCATCTGGATTTTGAGTTTTTTGAATTTCAACTCTTGCCTTTTGAGCTTCTTCAAATGTTGGGTAACTTCCATAAAGCACAGGAAATAAACCGTGATTATTTGGAGCTAATCTTCTTGCTTTGAAGCCTTCATTGCTTAATTTTTGATATATTCGTTCTGCATTTTCTTCAAGTCTAAAAGAACCCGCAACAACGTGATACGGCATTTTTTCTTCCTTAACAGTTAAAGTTACTGATGGCAACGGACTTTCAATAAAGAATGTAGCTTCTTGAATTTTATTTTGTACTTGTTCTTGCACCGCTTTTTCTACAATTAAAGTATCAGATGCAACTTTATCTTGGTATAATTTAATACCCATAATTCCAGTAAACGATAGCGATAAAACGATAATTGCTGCATATTTTAAATAGGTACGACCTGAATTTTTCTCAGCAATCAATTGAATAACTTCATCTTCTTCAACAGTTTCAAATACATGTTGAAGTACTTCTCTTTTAATTGAAGGAGCAATTATTGAACTCAAACCGAAAGAATTTGACAAATAATTCGGTTGCTCATAAGGAGAAAAAACAATATTTTTTTCTGAATTTAAAGAAAGTTCCCCAATGTTTTTTAAGGCGATTGTATTTTCAAATTGCAATGCATTTTTCCACTTTGTAACTTCAATTTCTATAGAAGCTACGGCAGTTTCATACGTGCTTTTTTCATTTTGAGAAATATGATTGGCTAATAAACCATCATTATTTTTCAAAAACGAATTAAACGAAATCAATTTTTTAGGTGGGTAAAATCCATTGGTGTTTTCGTGCCATTGTGCCGATTGAATCTCGGTCAAAAAAGCACCAAAACCTGGAATCGTAACACATTGATACCGATATAAAAGCTGTGAAATGTAAAGTTCTAAATTCATAATAACAAAGTTATACAATCAAAATAGTTATCAAAATTTTATTCACATTTTTTATTAACAATTTGCAAATAAATGCATACATTTCACTTTCAAATATTTGCCATGAACGAAACCGAGTTATTTTATTTATTAGCCTTACAAAAAGTGGAAGGAGTAGGCGATATTGTTGCTAAAAAACTAATTTCCCACTGTGGAAATGCCGAAACTATTTTCAAAACTAAGTCGTCACAATTGTCTTCTATTGATGGAATTGGGACTGTTTTACTTTCAAAATTAAAAAATAAATCCATTTTTGAAAAAGCAGAAGCAGAATTAAAATTTATAAACAACAATGAAATCAACGTTGCTTTTTTCCAAGATGAAAAGTATCCCGAACGCCTGAAACATTGTATTGACGGTCCACTTTTGTTGTTTTCTTCTGGAAACATTGATTTCAAAACCAGAAAAATCATTAGTATTGTTGGAACGCGGCAAATTACTTCTTATGGAACCGAATTCTGCAAAAAATTAATTTCCGATTTAGCACCTTTAAATCCAATAATTGTAAGCGGTTTTGCTTATGGCGTTGATATCGTCGCGCATCAAGCCGCAATGGAACACGATTTGCAAACTATTGGCGTAGTTGCTCACGGTTTAGACCAAATTTATCCAAGTGTTCATAAAAAACATGTTGCCAAAATGGAAAAAAATGGCGGTTTTATGACTGAATATTGGAGCGGAACTAATCCTGAAAAAGAGAATTTTGTAAAACGAAATCGAATTGTTGCAGGAATGTCCGAAGCCACAATTGTCATTGAATCTGCAGATAAAGGCGGTTCGTTAATCACCGCAAATTTAGCCAATGACTACAACCGTGATGTTTTTGCAGTTCCCGGAAGAACATCGGATAAATTAAGTCAAGGCTGTAATAATTTAATTAAAACTCAAAAAGCTAATTTGCTGACAAGTGCCGCAGATATATTGTATATTTTGAATTGGGATTTACAAGAAAAATCCAAACCAATTCAAAAACAATTATTTGTAACTTTAGAAAATGACGAGCAAAAAATATACGATTACCTTCTGAAATCTGGAAAAGAAATCCTTGATATTATTGCTTTAGAATGTGATTTTCCGATTTATAAAATCTCTGGAATGTTATTAAATATGGAATTAAAAGGCGTAATTCGTCCTTTACCGGGCAAATTATTTGAGGCCATTTAGAAACTAAAACCTAATTTTTCTCTAACTCTTCTCAAAACACCATTTGCAACAACTTTCGCTTTTTCGGCACCTTCAAATAATTCGTGATCAATTTCTGGCAAATTACTCATATAGTAATTGTATTTTTTGCGTTCGGTTTTGAATTTTTCTGTAATCAATTCAAACAAGTCTTGTTTGGCGTGTCCGTAACCATAATCAGCATTTGCATTAGCATAATTAGTAATCATTTTTTCAATTTGATTTTCGTCAGCTAATAATTTATAAATGGCAAAAATGTTACACGTTTCAGTATTTTTTGGTGCTTCCAAAGGTGTGCTATCACTTTCAATTCCCATAATTTGTTTGCGCAAAGCCTTATCGTCTAAAAAAATATTGATGATATTATTCGCGGATTTACTCATTTTTCCACCATTCGTTCCAGGAACATATTTGGTATCTTCTTGAATATACGATTCTGGCAAAACGAAAGTTTCCCCCATTTGATGATTGAAACGAGCCGCAACATCACGAGTAATTTCAATGTGCTGCAATTGGTCTTTTCCAACAGGAACAAATTCGGCATCGTACAATAAAATATCAGCCGCCATAAGCATTGGATAAGAAAATAATCCTGCATTTACATCTTCTAAACGGTCGGATTTGTCTTTAAATGAATGTGCCAATGTCAATCTTTGAAAAGGGAAAAAACAACTTAAATACCAAGATAATTCTGCAGTTTGTGGCACATCAGATTGGCGATAAAAAATCACTTTTTTAACGTTCAATCCACACGCCAACCAAGCAGCGGCGGTACTATAGGTATTCGCTCTTAAAGTTGCACCATCTTTTATTTGTGTGATAGAATGTAAATCGGCAATGAAAAGAAACGATTCATTCTCGGGTTTATTCGACAACTCAATCGCTGGGATTATTGCGCCTAATAAATTCCCTAAATGTGGTGTTCCTGTGCTTTGTATGCCTGTTAAAATCTTTGACATTGTTTTTTATTTATTGCAAAGTTAAACCTTTGTATTAAAAATAACAGCTAATTGTGTATTTTTGACAATATGAAATTAATAAAAAACATTTTTTGGCTTCTTTGGCGAATTTGGTTTTACATTATGCTGGGAATTCCTATCATTATAATGTTCCCATTTCTATTGATTTCTATACTTAAAGAAAAATGGTATCCCTACTTTTTTATAATGGCTCGGATTTGGGCAAAAGTAATTCTTTTTGGAACTGGATTTTATTATAAAATAGAGCGTGAACAAGAAATGGAACCCAATAAAAGCTATATGCTTATAGCCAATCACACTTCTATGACAGATATTATGTTGATGCTTGTGGTTTCAAAACATCCCTTTGTATTTGTTGGGAAAAAAGAATTATCGAAGATTCCATTGTTCGGATTTTTCTACAAACGTACGTGTATTTTGGTGGATAGAAATAGTACGAGAAGCCGAATGGAAGTTTTTAACCGGGCTCAAAAAAGATTAAATCAAGGTTTGAGTATTTGTATTTTCCCCGAAGGCGGCGTTCCCTTAGATGAATCTATCGTTTTGGACGACTTTAAAGACGGGGCTTTTCGATTGGCAATTGAACATCAAATTCCAATTGTGCCAATTACTTTTGCAGATAACAAAAAGCGAATGTCCTATACTTTTTTCAGTGGAAGTCTCGGAATTATGAGAGCAAAAGTGCATCCTTTTATTTATACAACTGGAAAAACTATTGAAAACAAAAAAGACATTCGAGAAGTTAAAGAATACGCTTGGTCGATAATTCACAAGCAACTTTTGGAATATAATAAATCATAGCTTCTAGGTTGTTGTAACGTAATAAAAACTTATTTTTTTGAAAAAGTTTGTTTATTTTGAAAATAACTAGTTTTTACAATTTTTTAATTTCGTTTTATTTTCATAACAAAACGTATTTACGTTGTATTATAAAAAGACTTGATTTATTCAAAAATCTATAAACTTAAAAGAATACTAACCGCATTTCCGCCAAAACCAACCGCATTTACCAGTATCTTTTTCAAAGGTTTCTCTTGAAATTGTGCTTCAGCAAATGGAACTCCGATAAAAATTTGCTTTTGCAACATCAAAACTGCCATTTCAATGCTCAACATCCCCGAAGCTCCAAATGTGTGTCCAATTTTCCATTTGTTGGTTGTCAATAAAGGAAGGTTGTCACCAAATACTTTTTGAATTGCTTTATATTCTGTCAAATCCCCTTTTATGGTTCCTGGCGCGTGCATTACAATCACATCAACTTCTGATAAATTTGTAGTTCCTAATGCCATTTTCATCGATTTTTGAAAACAAGTCGCTTCTGCAGAAACAGAAACATTGTGTTCCAAAATTTCTGTTGCATAGCCGATTCCTTCGATAAAAGCCAGCGTATTTTCCTTTTTTCCAATTTCTAAACAACAAACGGCAGCACCCTCACCAAGAATTAAAGTGTTATTTTTCTTATTCAAATCTAAAGCCCGATTTGGATATTCAGAACTTTCATCTGAATTGGAATAAATTTTCAACGCCTTCATTTGAGCAATCGTAAAATCAGTCAAAGGAGCTTCACTTCCGCCAACTAAAAATTTATCTGCCATTCCTGCTTTAAGCCATGCAACGCCATTTAGCAATGCATGTAATGCGGTAGAACAAGTAATTGAATGCGAAATTTCTGGGCCTTGACTTTGCAAATCGTGAGAAACCCAAGAGGAAATATTTCCAAGTGTGGTAGTTGGAGAAGCCAAAGTTGCTACTTTTCCTGTTTTAATAAAATCAAGATGGTGTTTTTCAAACAATTCAGTTGCACCACGAGAAGAACCAATGTTAATTCCAAAACTATCTCCCGTTTTCCATCCTGCATCAATTGTCGCTTTTCGAGAAGCTGCTATTGCATATAAAACCGAATTGTCTAACGATTTGTATTTTTGATCTGAATTTTTCAAGGCTTCAATTTCCTGTTTTGAAGCGGCATCTAATGGTGCCACAAGTGCATTTTGAGTACCAAAAGCAGTTGCCACAAAACAATGATTGTTGGATTGGTAGTTTTTCCAAATCACATCTCCATTGTTTCCTAATGCAGAAAGAGAAGCGATGGCGGTAATAGAAATTGTTGTTGGCAAAGGGTTTTTAATTAATTATGAATTATAAGTTATGAATTATGAATTATAAAAACTTAACCACAAAGGTCGCAAAGTTTTTCGCAAAGGTCGCAAAGTTATAAATGAATTATTAAATCAATTATGAATTATAAGTTATGAATTATTGAAAACGGGTCAACTTTATGACTTTGGACTTTAGACTTTGGGCATTCGACTAATTTTAAATCTATTATCTATTTGTCTATTTTCTGTTTGTCTTCTATTTAAATCAAACCATCTCTAAAGCACTTTCAACCACTTCGTAAATTTTTTTCAATTGGCTATTTGTTATAATATAAGGCGGCAAAATATAGACGATATTTCCAACAGGGCGCAAAACTATTCCGTTTTCAATGAAAAAATCATAGAGTTTGTTTCGCAAAGTTCCGTAATAACTTGCTTGGTTTTCCGTTTTTATTTCCAATGCAAAAATGACTCCCAAAACCCGAGTTGTAGTTACTTTTGGATGTTTTTCAATGTGTTTTTGAAATTCCAAATGACTTTGATTTACTCGTGCGATATTGGTTTGCATTTCATCGGTTTGCAATAATTCCAAACTCGCTAAAGCCGCTGCGCAACCCGTTGGATTTGCAGTAAATGTATGTCCGTGAAAAAGCGCTTTATTAATATCATCACTATAAAAAGCATCAAATAATTCTTGAGTGAACGTGGTAATTGCCATTGGAATTGTCCCGCCAGTCAAGGCTTTTGACAAACACATCATATCGGGTTGGGTTTGCAAATAATCGCAGGCAAACGTTTTTCCAGTTTTTCCAAAGCCTGTCATTACTTCGTCGGCAATGGTTAAAACGCCATTTTCTTGACAAATTTTGATTAATTCATCTAACGTTTCTGGTTCATACATTACCATTCCCGCCGCTCCTTGCACTAAAGGTTCAAAAATAAATCCTGCACAAGAATTGTTTTTTATGGCTTTCGCCAATGCTTGAAAACTGGCTTCTTCCTGACCTTTTATTGGAACAGGAATCCGAACAATATCTATAAACATTCCTTCAAAAGCTTGGGTATAAAACGAAATTCCACTTGCGGCCATTGCGGCAAAAGTATCTCCGTGAAAGGCATTTTCAAAAGCAATTATTGTCGTTTTCTTTTCTCCTTTATTGAAAAAATATTGCAAAGCGACTTTTATTGCGACTTCAACAGCGGTTGAACCATTATCAGAAAAAAAGATTTTCTTTTGATTTGTTGGTAAAATTTCCATCAACTTTTCAGATAAAACTACGGCTGGTTCGTGCGTAAATCCTCCAAATAATACGTGTTCCAATGTGGTTAATTGCTTGTAGATTGCATCGGCAATAAACCGATTGGAATGCCCAAAAGGATTGACCCACCAAGAAGCAATTGCATCAATATATTCCTTATTGGAATCGTCCCAAAGCAACGCTCCTTCGCCTTTTACAATTGCAATTGGCGGTTTTGAAGTTTTATGTTGTGTATAAGGATGCCAAAGATATTGACCGTCTCTTTCGGTAAGCCCCCTAACCCCCGAAGGGGGAATTGAATTGCTCATAATTCTATTTTCAATAATTTATCTCGAAACAAATCGGCATATTCTGAAATTACATTTTGATCGAAATACGGTTCTTCCTCAATTCTTCCGATGCATTTTAGTTGCGTTGTGTTCAAAATTATGGTTTCGGTAGGCAGATTTTCATTTCCATTAAAAATAATCCCGGCAATATTTATTCCTCGGTTTTTCAACGCTTCAATGGTCAATAAAGTATGGTTGATACTTCCCAAATAATGGCGAGAAACAACAATCACTTTGTAATCAGGTTGAATTAAATCGATGACAAAAGCGGTTTTATTTAAAGGTACAAATACACCGCCAGCACCTTCAATAACAAGATGATTGGCTGTTTTTGGTTCAATTATATTTTTTAAATCTATCGTAATTCCGTCCAATTCAGCTGCTAAATGCGGACTTGCGGGCGTGTTAAGTTTATAGCTATTTTCGTGGATAACCGATTTGTTATTTGAAACATAGCGTTGGATTTTATGACTGTCAGAATCATTTAAATCACCCGCTTGAATGGGTTTCCAATAATCGGCTTCAAGCGCTTCGGTGATAATTGCTGAAGCGATGGTTTTGCCTACGTCGGTTGATATTCCTGTTATAAAGATTTTCATTTTTTTTATTTAACCGCAAAGTTCGCAAAGAAAT
>CANIFM010000014.1 GCA_947466955.1 Bacteroidota bacterium | reverse complement strand
TCGTCAAATTGCAATTTAATTTTCGACCATTGTTTTAACTGTTCTAAAACTTCAAAATGCTCACCAAACAAGACTTGAGAAACAATTTCGCTTCTGTCGTTTGGTTCCAATCTTAAAGGTATAATCGCTAAATTACAAATTCCGAACATATATTTATTAGTTTAAATTTCAAATTATTTATCAATAACTTAAAATTCATCATTTACCATTTTGATTAATTTTATACTCTTTCAATAACAATTGCAGAAGCACCTCCACCGCCGTTACAAATAGCTGCTGCTCCAATTTTTGCATTATTTTGCTCCAAAACATTTATCAAAGTTACGATAATTCTTACACCTGAACAACCAAGAGGATGTCCTAATGATACGGCACCACCATTGACATTGACTTTGGATGCATCCAAACCTAATATTTTTGAATTGGCAAGACCCACAACTGAAAATGCTTCGTTGAACTCAAAGAAATCGACATCGCCAATAGAAAGTCCCGCTTTAGCTAATGCTTTAGGAACTGCGATTGATGGGGTAGTGGTAAACCATTTTGGTTCTTGAGCAGCATCGGCATAACTTTTAATATAGGCTAATGGTTTTAAACCTAATGTAATTGCTTTTTCCTCGCTCATTAAAATAACTGCTGCGGCACCATCATTAATAGTAGATGCATTCGCAGCTGTAACCGTTCCGTCTTTTGTGAAAGCAGGGTTTAATGTTGGGATTTTATCTAATTTGACATTAGAAAACTCTTCGTCTTTAGAGATTATAATTGGTTCGCCACGTCTTTGAGGCACTTCAACAGGAACTATTTCAGCATCAAATTTTCCAGCTTCCCAAGCTTTTGCTGAACGTTCGTAAGATTGAACTGCAAAGGCATCTTGTTCTTCACGGGATATTTTATATTCAGAAGCACATAAATCGGCAGAAACCCCCATCGCACTATTGTCATAAGCATCAGACAAACCGTCTCTTTGCATTCCGTCAATCATACTTGCAGGACCAAATTTATATCCATTTCTAAGATGAATATAATGAGGAATTAAGCTCATGTTTTCCATTCCGCCAGCAATTACAATTTCTGCATCGCCAGACATAATTGCTTGTGCGCCTTGCATTACTGCTTTCATTCCCGAAGCACAAACTTTATTTATTGTGGTTGCAATTACAGTATTTGGAAGACCCGCTAATAATGCTGCTTGACGAGCTGGAGCTTGACCTACACCGGCTTGAACAACATTTCCCATAAGGACTTCATCGACCAAATTTGGATCTAAATTAATTTTATTTAAGGCTCCTTTAATGGCTACAGCTCCTAGTTTAGGTGCTGAAACAGTGGATAAACCACCCATAAAACTTCCAATTGGAGTTCTTACGGCAGATACGATTACAACTTTTTTATTTGACATTGTTTTAGTTTTAGACTGCGAATTTAATCATTTTGAGTAAATACTAAATTAGAAAATCGAGATTATTATTATTAAAATAGGTGTAAAACAGAAATTTTAATGTTTTTAGAGATGATTGTTTAAAAATTTGTGTTTAAATCATAACAAATAATTAGATTTTAATATAGCTATACAATTGATTGTTAATGATTTTAAATTAACATTAAAAAAACATTTAAAAAATCCGATTAATAATTTGTAAAATATAGATTAGTAAGTTACATTTGCAACCGCTTAAGGAGAAGACACGTTCTTCATTGGAGAGTTGCCTGAGTGGCCGAAAGGACATGTTTGCTAAACATGCGTATGGGAAACTGTACCAAGGGTTCGAATCCCTTACTCTCCGCTTTTTAATGTTTTTTATTCGGGGTGTAGCGTAGCTCGGTTATCGCGCCTGCTTTGGGAGCAGGAGGCCGCAGGTTCGAATCCTGCCACCCCGACTTATTATTGAGCAATGGAGGCATAGCTCAGCTGGATAGAGCACCTGCCTTCTAAGCAGGCGGTCGAAGGTTCGAATCCTTCTGCCTTCACAAAAACCCTTATAAGTCATTGATTTACAAGGGTTTTTAAATTTAGTTGCCATTTTCGTTGCCATTTCACTATTTTAAATCACAAAAAATATGTGTTCATTTCTTCCTACATTTTAAATAAAAGCTAACGAGTGAGAACTAATTTAAACGAAAAAACTCACTCGCTATTTAACTTTTATCTTTTGCTTATTCTATTACATCAATATTCATATTTAAAAATATTGGTTTTTCTGCTGTTGCTGTTAGATTTCCATAATCTACAATGTATTTTTCTACTGCTTCGATTAATAGCTCTTTGCTTCCTATTTCGATTATTAAAATGCTTAAAAACTTTTCTACTATTTGACTTGCTATATTAAAATTAACATCGGTTCTATTAATAAATTGTAATAGGTCATCGTATGTACTAATCTGTATTTCCATATTGCTATTATTTTAATTATCATTTTGAAAATCAAATTGAAAAACTATCGGTTTAAGTTTTTGCTCTTGCTGTTCCTGTTGTGAAACTTCAATAGCTTTCATTTTAGGTATTATAAAAGTTGCCAAGTCGATTAATACTTTTATCCTTTCACTTGGCTTTAAATCATCTATATCACGCTGTAGATTATCTAAATTGTTTTCAAGTATTAAAGCGAACGCATTACGAACTTTTGCCGTAACTTTGTTAGGTGTTCCAAGCTCACGACCTGTTGCTCCATTAAACATCCGTTGCTTTTATAAATTGTACATTTGGTTCAAATTTTTGGTTTCCAACACTCCAAGTCAGCAAAGGTCTGAAGCCTACGATTAAATCGTTAAAGTAGTAAGTGCCTTTTATTTTTTTTAGAAAATCTTTGACTGTTTCAATTGACTTTATAACATTTATGCAGGAATTATACTTTGCAATTTCTCCCTCGGTCTCAGCATAGATTGTAAATGCTTCAACCGTTGGCAAAGTAACGTGGCTGTATTCTTTTAATTGGACTTGTAAGCGTACTATTTCATCTACTGACAAAGAAAGTACTTCAGCTAATTTATTTCCAGCCAAACCAAGCGAATTGACTTCTTTTTTTTGTAGTTCTAATTGAAAATAAAACTCATTTTCAGCATCCTCAAAATTAAATTCTCCAGGGGTGGCACCAAGTTGCTTTTTTACTTCATTTGTTAGTTGCTTTTGAAGTGCAATTTTTTCATCGTGGAATATAATAGCATTTGCATAATCGTCGCTGTTAAATTGTAATGGTATTTTTTTCATTTTATTTTATAATTTTAATTTGATTGTTTGGACGCTTTGTCCGTTAATATATTCGGTTAATCTTATTGTTTTGTTTTGGTATCCTGTTCTATATTCGGATGCATCTTTTTTGTACTTAATTTGTCTATAAATTTGCTCCTGTTCTTGTAGGCTAATCGTGTCGAAGTAAGTAAATCGAGTATAACCAAGTTCTGAATTGATTGCTAAATTCTTTTGCATTTGAAAATTAGTTTCTAAAGTGTGTGCTTTCATATCTATAATTTTAGTGCGGATTTTCGCATATACTCGCTAACTGTCAAACCTTGTTTTTTTGCCAAAATTTCTATTTGTATTTTTTCTGACTTCGTTAATTTTAGTAGTAATGCTGTTGATGTTCGTTGCTCCATTTGTGTTATATTTATAATTCGTATATACTTTAACGATATGATATATATTTTGTACACATCTTTTTTTACATAAAAGCATAAAAAAAAGCCTCACATTTCTGCAAGGCTTCATTTTCATTGGTATTCTTTGATATAAAATAATTTGAAATTTTTTTAGTAGCTTCCTATTTCATCCTACTTTGAATAGATTTTCTTTTACGTTAATTAATATTATTATAAATATTTAGTTCTACTTTTAATTCTTCTATATACGCCACGTTTGGCACTATATTAACATCGGGTTGCTTCTCAAGTATTTCTCCAAGTATAAATATTAACTGTTGCGCCTTGGGTCTGTTGTTAACCAACCGATTAAGTTCTTTTAATTGTTTTTCATACTTTATAATTCCCTTTTGAATAAATGCATTTTGCTGTTGCGGTTTTAACGATAATGATTTAATAAGTAAGCTATATATATTATTAATAGGGTACTTTTTAACTCCATATCGTTCTTTTCTTTTTCTTCCCGTTACCAATAAATTGAATTTTTCAATTATTAAATGACTTAATTTGTTATGACTTCGGTGACCTACTAAAAACCATTTTTCCATAAATGCATAATCATTATTTAATATGCGCTCTTGCAATAAATCAAATATACTTTTAAAGTTGTATTTGATATTTACTAATTTTAAAGCTGTATTTAAAGCATTACGATACTGTTGCATCGTATCATAATTTTTATATTCAATAATATCTTTATAAGTTGACTTTGTGACTACTTCTAATTTGTTCGGCTTGTATGCCATTAAATGACCGTATAGTGCATCTACATTAAAAATATAGTTTCCTTTGCTAAATATATGCTTTACAATAGTTTCTACTTCGTACGGCTTTAAATGTCGCTTTTGCAAATAAGACAAAGTACTAATCATAACTTCGCATTGCTTATAAAAACAAGTCTTCGGGTCTTCATCTCCAAAATCATAATTTAGGTTAAAAATTGCGCTTTTATATTCATACCTTTCTGTATAAAATACAAATCCGTTTTCAGTTCCTTTAATAGGTGGTTTTATCGAATTGTGGCGTTGAATTAAAAATCCTTGGGGAAGACTTGGCACATAAGACTTTATTATCTTTGTGCCAATCTCAAATGTTCCCATATTCCGATTAAGAATTTGTAGGCTTTGTGTATTTGTAGTACGCATAGCCTTTTTTTTATCGTTTATATTTCAATGATTTTACTTCTTCAAGTCCTTTGGCAAATTGGGTTTGCTCAATAAATAGTCTTCTGCCTATTCTTTTGGCTTTTATTTTTCCTTCAGTTATCCAGTTTCGTACTGTAAGTTCAGATACTCCAGATAATAAGGCTAAAGATTTAACTGAATGAAGTTTGTTTTCAGTTTCTTCTGGTTTGTGTTTGATGTCTAGCAATAGGCTTTCAATATTGCTTAATCGGGTTTCAATAGATTCAAATGGATTGTTCATTTTATATCAGTTATTAGATTTATACTGATACAAAAATAATCCTTAGTTATGCTTAACTATTTGATTTTCAGTTGTATAAACTTGTATGCAAGTAAATACAAGCTATACAAGTTCTGTTATTTTATTTTATGTTTGGTTATCAGTATATTAAGTTTATTTTGAATTGTCGTGATTTTATCAGCATAATATTTTTGTTCATCTTTTGAATGTTTGTATAGGTCATTCAATCCATTTTGCGTTCCAAT
This sequence comes from Bacteroidota bacterium, assembly GCA_947466955.1. GTDB lineage: Bacteria > Bacteroidota > Bacteroidia > Flavobacteriales > Flavobacteriaceae > Flavobacterium. The sequence goes on along the minus strand of CANIFM010000014.1, from coordinate 18,605 downwards.
ATCTCTAACAAAATATGTTTTGATATTTCTGCAAAATGGTGCAAATTGCGTAAAAGAAAATATTCCTTCTGCTTTTAAAAGTTCAATCATAATTTTAAAATCAATTCCAGTTTCAATATTAAAAATATCTTTTAATTCACTTGCAAATAATTCTTTATTAGTAACATTGTGAATAAAATCAAAAAAGTTAGATTCTTTATTATTGATATGCTTTTTTTGGTTTGGATTTACTTTTTTAAGTTCTAAAAAGCCAATTATTTTATTAAAACTTATTCCTATTTTCAAACATAAAGGTTTGTCAATATAGAATGATTCTGGTTCTGCATCACAGATAAATGTAGCATTTCTTTTTTCCCTCCAACCGACAACTAAATCAGTTATTTTTTCATTTGGTGCATCTGTTCCATTACTACATAGGTAACCATTAGTCTGTTCTATATGCCAAAATTCCTTGTAATATGTAACATCGTTTTTATACAAATTATAATTTTCAATTTCATTGTTTATAAAATCTATTTCTTCATAGTCTTCATATTCCAATATAAATGATTGCATCAAATTATTATATTTCTCTTTATATTCTATTTCTGTAAATATTATTTCTCTGTTCATTATTTGCTATTTTTTTAAATTACAATCTTTAAAGGAATATCAATATTAAAAACTTCATTCATAGCTTCTTTGGTTTCGTCATCATTAACTTGGTAATATGCATTTAATGTTTTCATATCAGTATGACCCGTTATAGAAGCTATTAGCTTGTCGCTTTTGCCTTGTCGCTTCATCATTGTAATAAATGTTCTTCTTGCGGTGTGGGTGCTTATTCTATCCTTAAAAATCATTTCTACTTTAATGTTTTCTTTGCCTTTTGTAGTTGTTTTTTCTACTTTGTGAGTATATTCTAATTCTGCAAATACTTCTTTAATATATGCGTTCTGCTTCTGGTTTGCAATCAAAGGAAGTACATAGTCATATTTAGATAATATGTATCTGGATAAACTTGTTAATGGTATTTCACGAGCTTCTTTGGTTTCATCTTTTTCTTCTTTGATAGTGATATAATTATCTGTTACATTGCTTCTATTTATTGTCGCCATTTCTCCATATCTAAAACCAGTTACACAAGCGAAAACAAATAAATCTCTTGACCTTTCAAGTCTTTTACTTTTAAATTCGTGTTGCATTAATTTGTTTAAGTCATCAATAGTTAAGGCAATTTGCTTTGTCAAAGTTGGTTTGATAATTGATTTTCCATTTGCATCCTTATTGAAGTTCTTAAACGTGTCATTGTATGTATATTTACTTTTTAATGACCAGAACATAAAAGTTTTGAAGAAACCTAAATTCTTTAAATAGGTGTTGTTGATATGCTTTCTGTCATTCAAACAATAGGAAGAATATTTGCTGTAAAAGGTTATATCTATTTTACTAAATGTTAATTGATATTTATTAGCTTCTTCAAAGTCTTTAAGGATATTTTTTATATTCTGGTATCTTTTTTCTGTTCCCTTTCCCCATTGCATCGTATCTTTTTTACTTGCTACAAATTCATCATAAGCATCAAAGAAAATGTTTTTTCCAGAAGGTGTTTTTTTAAATTCTTCATCAAATACCTTTTTCAAAGTTCTGGAAGAAAATGCTTCATTCATCTTTTTATACTGACTTTCGGTTTCTTGCATTAAATCTGAATATCTGTTTAATTGCATTTTAATACTTTCGGCAAATTTGGATTTATTTTTTCCGGAAGTAAAAGGAAACTTATTTGGAAAATCAAAGTTTATTGGAAGTATAGTTTCTCCAGTTGAGTAAATGAATTTTTTGTTTTCATCTTTGAAGAAACAAGAAAATAAAATTGATGTTTCTTTTTCTGACTTTGGTTCTTTTAATTTGAAGGTGTATTTCATATCGTTGCCATTTTCGTTGCCATTTATGTTATAATTCTTTATCAAAACATAATGATAACAAATATAAGACTTCTTTATATATAAGGCTTAACTATCAATAAATACTTATCAACATCATATTAAAGCATAAAAGGTTCGGAAACTTCTGCCTTCACAAATGGGACAAGTCTATTTTTTTAGATTTGTCCCATTTTTTTTATACCTGAAACCCCGTTAAGATTGTAATCAAAGAAATAGGTTAACAATACAGATTATAAATAAAATCAGAATTGAAACACTTCATATTTTAATCTATTTAACTTCTTTTATAAAATCTAGTAAATCCAGCTTTATAAATTCCCAATATTTCCCTCTTATGCAATCAGGTTCAAAATCACCTTCAGCACTTTTAAAATCACTAAACTTATCTATTAATGTTGTTTTATCATGAGTATAAGGATAGCGCTTTTCGTGAAGGTTAAGCATATCAGAAATTGAATAATCATCTTTTAATTCGTGTATATCCCAAAAATCTTTTTTCCTTCCATCTCTTACTATTACATCAAGTTTCATAGCTATTATTTCTTCAATGCTAGCCAAACGCAAATCATCAATTAATAGGATTTTATCAATAAATGAATCAGTATAAAACAAGTCTAATTTTATGCAGTTCAACTGATTTTCACCAATAAAATAACATTTTCCCATTCCTATAATGTCATAATTGTTGGTGTCAACATAAGGATAATTAGAACGTAAAAAAGAATCTATGGCGTCAAAATCTATAGAACCGTATTCGGCATCGGTAAAAAGGTCTATATCAACAGACATTCTGTGTCCTCTGTGCAAACTTAATGCAGTTCCTCCCACAAGTCTGAAATCTGCAAAGACATCAGCAATCATTAATTCGGCTAAAATTTTACGCAACAAAGGCGTTACAGTATTATAATGAAGCATTTTGCAGGTGTTTATTTAGTAATTCATCAACAATTTTAGCACCATAAAACCGAATAATTTCGTTTTTCTCTATATCATTACCACGTTCAAAAACTCTTTTGATAATTGCTTTTTTCTGTTTTTCCCAGTCCAAAGATTCCATTTTAGTATCCCAGAATAATACAGGTCGCAATTGCGGTAAATTAGTCCAACTTTTATTTTGCTTTCTTTTTTCTTCTTCAATTTCGTAATACACTTGTAAAATCATGAAATATCCCTCTTCTAATCCGAGAGCTCTTTCAATTTTTAGAGATAATGCTGTATTCATTCCTCTTTTACCTTTGGTTATAGCAGTTAGTGTTTGGGGATATTCTTGTAAAGAGAGTGCAAAAGCACCTTTGCGCAAATGGCGTTTATTCAATTCGCGATTCAATACTAAGCCGGGATGAATCCCCTTTAATTGATTTAATTCTGATTCCATTCTACAAAAATAAACAAATTTGTTTATAAAATTATGTTTACTAACAAGAAATTAGAATTTAGTTTCTTTTAATTAAAATTCGCTTCAAAACGATAAAATATGCAAAAAATGAAGATTAATTCAAGCGACATTTTTGTAATAAAATCGATTTTTAAATCTGATATATTTCACGGCATTTTCTCAACTAAATCCGCAAGAAATTCTAAGATTTGGTTTGAAAATAAATCGATAGCGTTCACAAATACCCTTGTAATCGTTGATTTTGAGGGTTTTCTGTTTTTGCCCCTTTTTGAAATTAATTACATTTTTACTAAATTAGGATGTTTTTTGCTTCTTTTAAAGTAATTGTTTGCAATCGTTAGAATATAATTTCAGTGTATAGACTGATGAAAAATAAATATTTTAAGCCTATAAACTTAAATTATTTTTTTTATTTAAGTCTAAAGGCTTATTTTTGCAATATAATTTAAAGTTTATGAACTGATGAAAAATACGAAACACCACTTAATTGTAGCGCAAATAGATAAAAAATTATCGCCTTTACGGGTTTTAAAGGATACTACTGTACCATCTAAAGGTTGGATACATACATTGCGAACTGCATTGCAAATGTCATTACGTCAATTGAGCGCTAAAATAGCTATTGTTCCTCAAAGTTTAAAAGATATGGAGAGTAGAGAAGTAGCAGGAACAATAACATTAAATACCTTACGTGACGTTGCCAATGCTATGGATATGCAATTGGTGTATGGATTTGTTTCCAAACATGAATCGTTAAAGCAAATGATTGAAAAACGTGCAAAGGAATTAGCCACCGAGATAGTGATGCGTACTAACAATACAATGACGTTGGAAGACCAACAAAATTCAAAGGAACGCATCGAAGAAGCCATTACTCAAAAAACGAACGAGATTAAAAGTGAAATGCCAAAATACCTATGGGATTAGAGATAGATTACATAGACGGCCAAACTCCTTTAAATGAGGAGGAAAAAGAAGGTTTGCGAATTCCTTCTATAACCACTCGGGAGGAATTAGATGAATTTGAGCAACTCAATATTGAGAAAGCGATTCAATGGACTTTTGGTAAAAAACTAAAAGCAGAACAACTGTTTTCGGAAAAATTCATTAAAGAACTGCACAAGCGAATGTATGGCGAAGTTTGGAAATGGGCAGGAACTTTTAGAACCTCTGAAAAGAATATAGGTATCAAGAGTTATCTTATAGCCATTGAACTAAAACAGTTGTTGGATGATGCGATATTTTGGAAGGAAAACAATACGTATGATTCAGAAGAATTAGCTATTCGATTTAAACATCGTTTAGTAAGTATTCATTGTTTTGCGAACGGAAACGGAAGGCACTCACGCTTGATTGCAGATTTGATAGTGGAAAAATTATATTACAGCAAATTCTTTTCTTGGGGTAGTGCTAATTTAGTGAAAGCAACCGAAGCAAGGAGCAAATACATGCAAGCAGTTAGAAAGGCGGATAAAAATGAAATTCAGCAACTAATTGACTTTGCAAAATCTTAACTTATGGTAATGAACATTTAGAAGATAACAGATTAAACTGACTTGTATTTTTTTTTTTCAATTCTAAGACAGTCTGATTTTTTAGAATCTATTTTTTATGTAAACTGTTCCTAAAAAAACTCTGGAGTTCTCTAGAGTTTTTTTATGGCATTTTCTCAACTAAATCCGCAAGAAATTCTAAGATTTGGTTTGAAAATAAATCGATAGCGTTCACAAAAACCCTTGTAATCGTTGATTATTAGGGTTTTCTGTTTTTACACCTTTTTGAATTAATTATGTTTTTCGCTTCTTTCAAGTAATTGTTTGCACTTAGTTTGCACACGAAAACCATAATTCAACTCAATTATAGCGAATATAAAGACTCTTTTAGATGGATAGAATGTTGAGATGTTGTTTTAAAGACTACTTTTATTTACTTGTAGTTTTGTGAAAGGAATATCCTTGATTAATACTTGATAATCCCCAATAAAAAAGACTTTGCCAAAAAACATTAAATTGATCTATGGGAAAATTGTTTGGGTCTGTTTTCAATCTTATCCAATTTATCTAGGATTTGTTGCTCTTTATCTTCTTTTAGCCTCTTTTGGGTAGCGGCTTCTTTTATTTTTTCTTGTTTTACAGCTTCTAGTTGTTGGTTTTTGAGTTGGTCGTTTGATTTCATTACTTCTATTATACTTTCTTGGCTTATGTTGTAGTATGTTGCAAAATCGATAATGGTAATTGGCTGGAATGCTTGTTTGTTGTAGCACTTTTTAATGGCTGCTATCATTTTATAGGATTGTCTTTCTTTTTTATCAAAGTACACCATAATATCGTTTACATGTATTACTTGTCTCATCGCTTTTATCATTTTTATTACGATGTAAAATTATCTCATAAACAACTCTTTTAAAGCTATTTAACGGTAGTGTTTAGGTGTCAATTAGATAGTTTTTGCGCTATCTTTTGGTAGTGCTATTGGTATTGTTCTCAATAGAATTTGTATGCACTTTTTTGTTTATGACTTATTTACATAAAATCTTATTGGTATACCTTTGGTATGGCTTTGATATGGCTTTGATATACCTTTGATATGAAGCTTCGCTTAGAGGTTTTTTGCCACAGATTTAACGGATTTGCTTCGCCTGTTCGACCTTTGGTCTCGGGTTACAGATTTTCACAGATTTTTTTATCGGGGTTGATTCTAAGTGCTAAAACAGCAATATGGGTATTGGTTATTGAAGCTTCGCTTCGGTTTTTTTGCCACAGATTTTCACAGATTTTCACAGATTTTTTTTATCGGGGTTGATTCTAAATGGTAAAATAGCAATATGGGTATTGGTTATTGAAGCTTCGCATCGGTTTTTTTTGCCACAGATTTTCACAGATTTTCACAGATTTTTTTATCGGGGTTGATTCTAAGTGGTAAAATAGCAATATGGGTATTTGTTATTGAAGCTTCGCTTCGGTTTTTTTGCCACAGATTTTCACAGATTCTCACAGATTTTTTTTACTGGGATTGGTTCTAAATGGTAAATAGAAAATGAAGAGTTTGGTTTTTTGAAGCTTTGCTTCGGTTTTTTTTTGCCACAGATTTGCTTCGCCTATTCGACCTTTGGTCTCGAGTAACGGATTTAAAAGATTAAAAAATTTAAAGATTAGAATATTGAAAGATTAAAAGATTCTCACAGATTTTTTTACTAAAACTAAAAAAGCACTTGATTTATAGTCAAGTGCTTTTTGGTTTTGGGGAAGTGTATTGATTAAATTTATGCTGTGGCTTGCAACAATCGTTTTTGTAAAAAATATACTTTTTCTTTTCCAGATTGATTTTTTATATTAGATAGCGTTTTTATGGGGTTCTTGAGTTCTATTGTATATTTTGAGTCTTGATTGAACCATTTTCTGAATGCCGTTTCTTTTACCACAATAGTTGGTAGATTCTCTTTTTCGCTCATCATGCGGTAAAAAAATCCTATTTCATCAGCTGATGGATTGCTTTGCATTAGGGCATCAAATAATTGAAAGTCTTCGGAATTTCTGAAGATGAAACTAGGGTAGGCGATAGTTTGTGTTTCCATTTTTGGAATAATTGGAGAAATGAGGACTGCATTATCTGGACCCGCTGCTTGCTCTAGTTTTGCTATAATGTTTTGGAATAATTTTTCTGCGGAAGCAAAAAAGGGATGCGAAAAATCGGTATAAGATTTTATGTCTTGATATAATGCATTGAATCCCCTGTTGAGGCAATTGATGTATTGTTGGTATTTGTATGGTTCCAAATATTGTAATGCTTTATTTTCTATTAGATACTCTACTTTTAACGTTTTTAGTTCGTGTTCTAGCAATAAATCGAAGGCTGCTTCTTCATGATTCATATAGTGATGGATCATTAGGTTTGTCAATGCCTTTTTGAATTTTTTTAGGAATGATTTTACTGAAAACGACTCTATGTTTTCTTTTTGAAACATTTGTTCGAGTGCGTCTGATATTTTTTCTATTGGATATTCTTCTACTTCTTTGAGAGTGAATAAAAAGTTATCTAATCTTGACGTTAACGTGTCTGTAAATTGTTGCGTTGTTGTTGGCGTGTTTTGGGTGCATTTCTTTAATGCACGTCCCATTTGTCTGATTTGTTTGTGCAATTTTCCTTTTTGCAATTGGTCTTGAAATGACAGGCTCAATTTTCCTGATTCTCTCAATTGATTTTGAAGGATTTGCATGGAATCCGTTTCAAAAGATTGATGAATTACATTGCTAAGTGCTTCCAATTGTTTTATAAGCTTGCTTGAACTTACTTGAAACGAAATTTTTTCGTGGCTTGTGTTTTCCATATTCATTTTGTATTATTTTATATTTGCTAAGGTACTGATAATTAATACTATTCAGAAAACAATGTTATTAACAATTTCTGTATCAATTTTTATTTTTAACAAAAGTTTGAAGCTTCGTTTCGGTTTTTTTAGCCACTGATTGCTTCGCCTGTTCGACCTTTGGTCTCGGGTCGCAGATTTTTGAAGCTTCGCTTCGGTTTTTTTTTGCCACGGATTTAAAGGATTTGCTTCGCCTGTTCGACCTTTGGTCTCGGGTAACAGATTTTAACAGATTAAAAAAAAACGACTTACTTCTTTATTTTTTTACTCTTTTTTCCTACTGCAGTGTACTGTTTTCTACTGCACTTTGTTGCACTTTGTTGCACTTTCTGGCGGTTTCAGAACCTATATATTTATTAATCAATGACTTGAAATTACTTTTGGCTCAAGATAATTGAACACGATGCATCGGAACATTATTTTGGGATTTATTATTTAATTTAAAAAACGTGTTTATGAACATTTTAGAAAGTGGGTGCTGCAGGGAAATGCAAGCCGTTCCAGTGGGAACAAAAAACGGAGTTTTAATTTTTAACAGCAATTACAATGGCTAAATTTGATGGGATTTTTGACATTCAGGGTACGCTAAAGGGGATGACTTTTTACAAAACTGCTGATGGTATTCGCATTCGCACTAAAGGGGGGATTAGCAAACAGAGAATTATGAATGATCCTGCTTTTGCGCGAACGAGAGAGAATGGTGCTGAGTTTGCACATTCCTCTAAGATGTCGCAATTGTTGCGCCAATCTGTTTCGACGCTGGTTGATCTTGCTAAGGACACCAGAACCAGCAGTCGATTGAACCAGATTATGTCTCGTATTAAGAATATGGATACGGTGAATCTTCGTGGGGAACGCACCGTTTCGGAGGGCTTGAATAATCCCTTGGGATTGCAGGAGTTAACGGGGTTTGACTTTAACAAAAACGCAGCTTTGGGTAGCGTTTTGAAAAAAGCATACATGTTTGATGCTGTTGGTGGTACATTAGCGTTTAGTGATTTCATTACAGGAAAACACTTGCAATTGCCTGCTGGGGCTACACAAATTGGGTTGCGCCTTGCGGCTTCCTTAATAGATTTTGATGCTAAAACCTATGAATTTGTGGAGAGTTCACAAGAAGTATTGCCCGTAGATTTGTATAACGCTACGAACACGGTTCTTACTTTGCCTACTGTTCCTTCGGGTACTGGGTTGTTGTGTTTCTTTTTCTTGATTGAATTTTATCAGGAGATTAATGGCACCGCTTATCCCTTGAAGAACAAGCAGTATAATGTTTTGAACTTGTTTGCTTTGGTATAGTTTTAGTTTTTATTTGGAAAGAGACAGCTGGCGAAAGTCAGCTGTTTTTTTGTTGATAAGTTTTGGGCTGCAAGGCTATCATCAATTCTCGAAAATGCGGAAGTGTTGTTTCAATAGCTGAATTAATAGATTTTAATCTTTCATCAAATATATCAGCTGTTTCTAAATTTATCATTTCCATATCACAACGATGAGATAGAAGAAAAATATTGCAATCTAAATTTGGTTATACTCCTTCAATCTATTTTTTGAGTCTGAACTATTGCTATTAATTGTTTTTAACTTACATTTGTTAACTATACTTTTATTTAAAAATACAAACTATGTCTAGCAAAAATGTATATTTCATCCGTAAAGTCGGCAAAGGAGATTTTCAAATATATCACTTAATAAATATTAAAACATTTAATATGTTGGATATTTTCTTTGACACAGAAGAAGATGCTGTTTTATATGCTAAAAAGAATAATTTAATAATAACAACTTATTCAGAAATACTGGAAGAAAATGCAAAATAATAATGCAAAACCATTTCTAAAATGGGCAGGTGGAAAAAGTCAATTAATAAATGATATTAAAACTGCTTTACCTATCGAATTAACATCGCAAAAGTTTACTTATGTAGAACCATTTGTGGGCAGTGGTGCTATTTTGTTTTGGATATTGGAGAACTTTCCAAATGTGGAAAGAGCTATTATTAATGATATTAATGCGGACTTGACAAATACCTACAAAGTCATTGCAGAAAATCCAGAAAAGTTAATTGCAGTTTTAGAAAAATTTCAAAAGTTATATTACACTTTTGAAAACGATGCTGAAGGTAGAAAAGTATATTATATGCAACAAAGAGCACTTTTTAACGAGCGCTCCACCAATAAAGAAACACAAGCAGCATTATTTATATTCTTAAACCGAACTTGTTTTAATGGTTTGTTCCGAGTGAATAAAAGCAATGGTTTTAATGTTCCTATTGGGAGTTATATTAAACCAACAATTTGTGATGCCGAAAACATTATGGCGGTAAGCAAAGTATTGCAACGTGTTGAAATATTGACTGGCGATTATAAAGAAACTTTAAAATATGCAGAATATCCTGCTTTGTTTTATTTTGATCCTCCTTATAAACCATTGAGTAAAACATCCAGTTTTAATTCCTATGCTAAAGATGAATTTGGTGATAACGAACAAATTCAACTACGTGATTTCTGCAAAACTCTCGACGAGCAAGACCATTATTGGCTATTAAGCAACTCTGATGTTAAAGGAAAAGATATGACCGATACCTTTTTTGACGATATTTATGAAGAATATAATATCAACAGAGTTTGGGCAAAGAGAAATATAAACGCCAACGGTGCCAAACGCGGCAAATTAACCGAATTATTAATCACCAATTATGCCTATGAACGAGCTTTGTCAATTGCTTAATTAAAGCCCTATTTCGTTAAAAGGTAATTCCTCTATAAAATATTTGCACCCAACACTTTCAATATAAAGAAATACATCTCTGTATTCTGGTTTGTCAAACCAATCGTTTAAAACATAATAGTATTCTACAGTAATATCTAAGGCGGCAAATAATTTGATGTATTGTTTCTTCTTAAAATCACAGGTTTGCAACTTTTCATCAACAGAACCAGAACCTGCTTGGTATTTCTTTTCAATAATATAAATAGTTTGTCCAACTAAAAGCGCCCCATCAGGCAATAATTTTTTAGAGAATATATTTTTGTAGTCTACTCCGGCAGGATTTAAATATCCAGAGTATAAATTATGTTTTTCATAATAATGAGCTACTATTTGACCATTTCTAAAAACTTGATTAGCATTTACAGTAAAATCAGGATGTTTGTTTAATGCTTCAAGTAAATCTGTCCTACCTTCAAATGCTAATCCATTATGATTAGTTCTTGCACCTCCACCAACTGTATTAGGTTTTTTTGCCATATCTTAAAATTTTACTAATTCAAATAATTCTAAATTTAATGCTTTGGCTAATTTATCTATGTTAATTAGGGAAGGATTTCTTTCGCCACGTTCAACCATACCGATATAATTTGGATGCAATCCGCTTTTTTCAGCAAGTGCATTTTGAGATAATTTTTGGTCTAACCTGATTTCTCTCAATTTATTTCCAAACTTTAAAAGTACTTCTTCTTTCATTTTTCAAAATTGAACTATTTAATTGACAAAAACCACACACAATAAGTGTGATTGTAATTTTATTTTTGTATATTTGTTATAATAAAATTATAGAAAAATGAAATTTGATTATAAAGGAAATGTAGACAAAAGTACTAGTATTAATGACTTTGTAACCGTTCTTATTAACGTGTCGGATTATAAACTTTGGCAATATATGGGATTAACTGTTGAGATTGATACAACTGTTGATTTTATCAATGAAAATGTTTTGGTCAGATGGTTGGATATAAAAGAAGGATTTAATGATAAAATTATAGTAAATTCGTTAAATGAATTTAATAATAATTTTAAGCCTATTCTTTAATGTTAAATCCCTACTTTAAATCCACAGACAAAAACTTCTATTTATTAGAAGGAGATACAATGGAACTTTTGCCAAAATTTGAGCATAAGTTTGATATGGTTTTTGCTGATCCTCCATATTTCCTTTCTAACAATGGGTTGTCTATTCAAAGTGGGCAAATCGTTTCGGTAAACAAAGGGAAGTGGGACAAATCGGAAGGTTTTGATTTCATCAATGATTTCAACCGTAACTGGATTAAACAAGTCAGAGATAAGATGAAAGACAATGCTACGATTTGGATAAGCGGAACCTATCACAACATTTTTTCAATTGGGCAAATTCTTCAAGAGTTGGATTTCAAAATACTTAACATAATAACTTGGGAAAAGAACAATCCTCCCCCAAACTTTTCTTGTCGGTTTTTTACACATTCTACAGAATTGATAATTTGGGCAAGAAAAAAAGAAAAAGTACCTCATTACTATAACTATGAATTAATGAAGCAACTTAATGGAAACAAGCAAATGAAAGATGTTTGGAAACTTCCAGCTATTGCTCCTTGGGAAAAATCGTGTACGAAACACCCAACTCAAAAACCTTTAGCTGTATTAACAAGATTAATTCTCGCATCAACAAAACCAAATGCTTGGATATTAGACCCGTTTGCAGGAAGTTCAACAACGGGAATTGCGGCAAATCTTTTAAACAGAAGATATTTAGGAATAGACCAAGAACAAGAATTTTTAGAGATTAGTAAAAACAGGAAACTTGAAATTGATAATCCAAAAATTGCTGAATTATACAGACAAAAAATCCAAGGTTTTACTAATAAAAAAGAACTTGATTTGTTTTTAGCAAACGAACCAACAGTAGATTATTGCAATGAATTATTGTTGTAATAGTATTTTAAATGTATGTATATATATAACTAAGTATATCTTGGAAGTGGTGATTTAGTGAATGGTTCATTCAAATCTTTTGAAGAATCTTATATAAACTTGAGCGAGAAACTGCAACCGATGGTATATGAATTGGGTTTTTTGAGAATATAAATAGGTGATATTTTTAAAGTTTAAACTTGTAATTTAAACAAAATAAGATTCAATTTATAATAGTTAAAATTGAAAACACCGCTAGATTAATAAATTAAGAATATGAGCAATATAAAATTATTTGAAGAAAGAAATGTACGTTCAAATTGGAACGAGCAGGAACAAAAATGGTATTTTTCGGTTATAGATGTTATACAAGTACTAACAGATAGCACCGTTCCAAAAAGATATTGAAGTGATTTAAAAAAGAAACTATCTAAAGAAGGAAGTCAAGCGTACGATAAAATCGTACACTTGAAAATGATTGCAGAAGATGGTAAAAATAGAATAACAGATACAGCCGATACTGAAACTATGCTTAGACTCATTCAATCCATACCCTCACCCAAAGCCGAGCCTTTCAAACAATGGTTGGCACAAGTAGGTGCCGAGCGTATTGCCGAGATTGAAAATCCAGAATTGGCTCAAGTACGAATAAGAGCAACTTACAAAGCCAAAGGGTATAGCGATACATGGATAGAAAAAAGAATTCGAGGCATACAAGTTCGTGATGAATTAACCAACGAATGGAAAAACCGTGGTGTAAAAGAGGGAAAAGAGTACTCAGAGCGAGCTGTTCAATTCAGAAAATGGGCAACCCAAATTGTGCAAGAATTTACGATTAAAGATTTTACATCACTTTAACACATAATAATTATATAAACAATACTATCATGAACGAAATTATTTGTCCCAATTGTAAAAAAGCTTTTAAAATAGATGAGGCAGGATTTGCTGATATATTGAAGCAAGTGCGTGACCACCAGTTTGAAGAAGAATTGGGAAAACGTCTCAAACTAGCCGATAATGAAAAGGAAAGTGCTGTAAAATTGGCAGAGGCAAATCTTAAAAGTCTCCTTCAAGCAGATTTAAACAAAAAAGATAAAGAGCTATCGGAGAAGTTAGCCGCTAAAGAAGCTGAGATTGCTCAAATCAAATCAAAATTAGATAGTGCCGAATTAGAGAGAAAACTTTCTGTTACTGTGGCTGTACAAAAGATAGAAAAAGAACGTGATGATTTGGTAAACAATTTAAAATTTAAGGAAACCGAAACCCTTTTACTGGAAAAATCATTAAACGAAAATTTCTTAATTCAACTGAAAACGAAAGACGACATTATCAAAATTAAAGATGAAGAAATTGCGTTTCGTGTCGATTTGAAACAAAGGCTATCTACAAAAATGGTAGGGGAGTCGTTGGAACAACATTGTGAAATTGAGTTTAACAAACTTCGTTCTTCGGCGTTTCAAAATGCCTATTTTGAGAAAGATAACGATTCAAGGTCTGGTAGTAAAGGTGATTTTATCTTTAAAGAAAATGATGTTCATGGAAACGAAATCATTTCTATAATGTTTGAAATGAAAAATGAAGCAGATGCCACTATTGCCAAAAAAAGAAATGATGAATTTTTTAAGGAATTAGACAAAGACAGAAACGAAAAGAAATGTGAATACGCAGTTTTAGTTTCTACGCTTGAATCGGATAATGAATTATATAATATGGGTATTGTTGATGTTTCACATAAATTTCAAAAAATGTATGTGGTACGTCCTCAGTTTTTCATTCCTATAATTACGCTACTTCGCAATGCATCAATGAACTCCATGCAATACAAAGCAGAATTGAGTTTGATAAAAAATCAAAACATTGACATCACCAACTTTGAAGACAATATCACTAAATTCAAAGAGGGTTTTGCCAAAAACTATGACTTGGCAAGCAGACAGTTTAAAACGGCAATTGATGAAATAGATAAAACAATGGACCATCTTCAAAAGACAAAAGAGGCTCTTCTATCATCAGTCAATAATCTGCGCTTAGCCAACAATAAAGCCGAGGATTTAACCATTAAAAAATTAACGCAGGGAAATCCAACGATGAAAGCAAAGTTTGATGAGTTGTGAAAACAAGTAGAGATTAGCTATAATAATATTTACTTTAAATTTTATTCAAAATTCAATATTTCCTTAATAAAATTAGGTACTTCGGAATTATTATTACTTTTTTTGATGAATATCGTTTATATATAAGTGCTAAATTACTATATTTATGCAAAATTTATATATATGGAGATTATATCCTGTCCAAAATGTCAAAATAGTAGTATTGTTAAAAGCGGTGTAATCAACAGTAAACAAAGGTATTTGTGTAAAAAATGCAACTATTATTTCACTGTAAATAAAATAGGTAAAAAGATAGACGATTACTATGTTACCAAGGCGTTGCAATTGCACCTTGAAGGATTGAGTTATCGTGAAATTGAGCGTATTTTAGGCGTTTCACACGTTACAATTAGCAATTGGGTTAAGTCGTTTAATATCAAAAAACCGTCCAATGGAAATTATCATCCTACCTATAAGATTTTTAATCATTTAGAGCTTATAGAATTCATAAAAAACAAAGAATTATTGTCTGGAGCAGGTATGATAATTACTGAATTGGGAGATAAGTTTATGCTTATAAAATGGGAGCGATTTAAAGATTAACTATATCATTTTACACTTATATATATAGTTATTTTTTTATATGAAATTTATTTAGAATTTGGCTGAGTTAAAAATAACCAGATTATCAACCAAATCTAAATTTATTATGAAAAAACGTTACTTTATTCTTTTGGTAGGAATGATTTCTATTAAAGGATTTTCACAAACACCAGCACCAACTCCTACAGTTGCACCAGCTGAAAAAGAATGGGATGTAAATCTTTACGGATTTATTAGAACAGATTATATTTTTGATTCCCGAAAAACCTTTTCTGTAAGAGAAGACCAATTGAATTTATATCCTTTAGACGTAGCGCTAGACGCTAATGGAAAAGATTTAAATGCTGTGAGTCAATCCAATTTTCTTTCATTAACTTCTCGATTAGGAGTAAAAGTAAAAGGACCAAGCGTTTGGGGCGCAAAAATGAGCGGAACACTTGAAGGTGATTTTTACGGAAATACAGAAGCTTCGATTGGATTATTCAGATTACGCCACGCTTATGTGAATATGGATTGGTCGAAAACTTCCTTAACAATGGGACAAACTTGGTATCCTACTTTTATTCCAGAAGTATTTCCTGGAGTAGCAAATTTTAACACAGGAATTATGTTTAATCCTTTTGGATGGGCAACTCAAGTAAAATTGAAACAAAACTTTACTAAAGAATTTTCGGGCATAGTTACCGCTTACAAAGAAAGAGAATTCACTGCTCCTGGGCCTGGAACGCAAAATTCTGCAGCTATTAATTCTTCTTTGCCATCTTTAAATGCTCAATTGCAATATAAAGGAAAAAATGTATTATTAGGTTTGGGTGCCGAGTATAAAACAATGCAACCGCTAACTACGAGTGCTACAAATCTTTCCACTTCTGAGAAGGTAAATAGTTCTTCCGTTTTTGGATTTGCTAAATATTCAAATGATAAATTTCTTGTAAAAGCGTATGGGATTTCAGGTGGTAATTTGAATAATTTGGTGATGTTAGGCGGTTTTACTGGGACAACATCTGCTGCGGGAATTCAATCGTATGACCCAACAAAAACAACTGCTTTTTGGGTAGATATTGCAAGTAATGGAAAATCTATTGCACCAGGATTGTTTTTTGGAACTACTAAAAATAACGGTGCTACTACCGCTGCTGGAACTGCGGCACAGATTTATGGTAGAGGAATTACAGGTGCGAGAGTGATTGATAATGTTTGGAGAGTTTCTGGAAGAGTTGATTTCAAGAAAAATAAATTCAGAGTTTCGCCAGAATTAGAATATACTTCAGCAACTTGGGGTGATGCAGATTTATTTGCAAAAGCAACCACAAATAAAAAGGACGTTAATAACTTCCGTGTAATGATATCTTGCGTATATTCGTTTTAAATATTTAACCAAAATTAACCACAAAAATAATAATTTATGAAAGAAAAATCAACAAAAGGAATTTGGAAAGTAATATCCGCTTCCTCAATGGGAACAATGATTGAATGGTATGATTTCTACATTTTTGGAAGTTTAGCCGTAGTGATTTCAACAAAGTTTTTCCCTTCGGATAATCCAACAGCTGCCTTTTTATCAACATTGGCAACATTTGCAGCAGGATTCGTAGTGCGTCCGTTTGGCGCATTGTTCTTCGGAAGATTAGGCGATTTAATCGGAAGAAAATATACATTTATGGTTACGCTTGTATTAATGGGGGGCGCAACTTTCTTAATTGGTTGTATTCCAAGTTACGAATCCATTGGGTTTATGGCACCATTATTAGTTTTATTACTTCGTTTGTTGCAAGGGCTTGCACTAGGAGGAGAATATGGTGGAGCTGCAACGTATGTAGCCGAACATTCCCCAGTTGGACAACGTGGATATTGGACTTCTTGGATTCAAACCACCGCAACAGTGGGATTATTCATCTCGTTAATGGTAATTTTAGCGACAAGGAATATATTGACCCCTGAAGAATTTGATGCTTGGGGATGGAGAGTTCCATTTTGGGTTTCAATTATTATGGTTGGAGTTTCTTATATGATTAGAAAAAACATGGACGAATCTCCTGTATTTGCTAAAGCGAAAGCCGAAGGAAAAACAAGTACAAATCCATTAAAGGAAAGTTTTGGAAATCGTTACAATATGAAATTCGTACTGTTGGCTTTATTTGGAGCCACAATGGGACAAGGAGTTGTTTGGTACACTGGACAATTCTATGCTATGAGTTTCATGAAAACAGTAATGTCAATTGATTCTTCTCAGGTTGATGGATTATTAGGAATTTCATTATTATTAGGAACGCCATTTTTCATTGTATTTGGTTGGATGAGTGATAAAGTAGGAAGAAAATACATTATGATGGGTGGTATGTTGTTGGCAATTTTGCTATACAGACCAATCTATAAAGCGATGTATGAAACTACTTCTGTAAAAAATAAAACTGAAATAGTTGAAAAAACTACTTTATTAGCGGAATTAAAAGAGAACAAAAAGAAAACTATGGATTCCATTTATACTACAAACAAAGTATATTCTGATGAAACTACATTGCTTGAAGTAAAAACGGTATCTTTAGAAAATGGAAAAGCAATGGTTGTTGATGGAAAACCAAAAGTTGAAGTCAAAACAACAATCAAAATCAACAATAATGACAGATGGTCATTGATATTCTTAATATTTATTCAAGTATTATTTGTAACAATGGTTTACGGTCCAATTGCAGCTTTCCTTGTAGAAATGTTCCCAGTAAAAATTCGATACACCTCAATGTCATTGCCGTATCATATTGGAAATGGAATATTTGGAGGTTTACTTCCAGCGATTTCAACCTATTTTGTAACACACGCAAAAGATTCAGGAATGCCAGAATTTTACCTTGAAGGTCTTTGGTATCCAATTGTAATTGCATCTGTTTGTTTTGTAATTGGAATGGTTTACATTAAAAATAACGATAAAAATATTCACGTTTAAAATATATATTATGAATCAATTAAAACGAGTATTAGGAATGGTTTGGATAGCACTTGCAATTGCTGCCGCCTATTTTTGCATCTTTGAATTTGGATTACCAAAATTTGCTTCAGGCAAACAAGACGATTTAGTTTTTGGAATTATCATCCTTTTTGTATTAACGCCTTTAATAGTTTTGGGTTTAGGAACATTTGGTTACTATGCCTTAATGGGTGATTATGACGAAAAAATTCACAAATAAAATTTAATCAAAAAATAACAATCTCTGCCTTTTTTAATCGCAGGGATTGTTTATTTTTATTGCAATATGAAAAAGAGACACGAACAAAAATTGGTTATTCTTTCGATGCTATCCCTAATGGCGTTGAATATTCCACTTTTGTTACTATTTGATAGTGCAAAACCACTTTTTGGGTTGCCTATAATTTACATCTATTTCATTTCTGTTTGCCTATTTTCAATTGGTGTTACTTTCATAATTTTAAAAAAATACCATGAGTAGCATTGGACTTTTATTAATTCTTGGATTATATGTTCTAATGCTCTTTTATATTGCGCATTGGGCTGAAAAAAGAAACCATTCAAAATGGACAAATAACCCTTACATTTATTC
>CANIFM010000013.1 GCA_947466955.1 Bacteroidota bacterium | reverse complement strand
GTTTTACTTTAACTGCAGGTGTAGTTGCTACAGCAACTTCATACGAATGGGAATTGCCAACTGGTGTTGTTAGAACTGATGCTCAAGGAACAAATTCAACAAGTAACGTTATTACTGTTAATTTTTCTGGAGTTCAAGCAGGTACTACTTCATTGTATTTAGGAGTAAAATCTAAAAATGGTTTCGGAGTTTCGATAACAGATAATTCAGCAGCTACTGTAATTCCTACAACTACTTCTACTGCTAAATTGTTAAAAATTACTGCTATAGCTCCAACAGCTCCAGCAACGTTAGTATTAACAAATCCTGCTTCTACTACACCAACTACAGCTGTTGCTGTAATTAGTCAATTCTTAGGAACGACTACTAGTTTTACTTTAACTGCAGGTGTAGTTGCTACAGCAACTTCATACGAATGGGAATTGCCAACTGGTGTTGTTAGAACTGATGCTCAAGGAACAAATTCAACAAGTAACGTTATTACTGTTAATTTTTCTGGAGTTCAAGCAGGTACCACTTCATTGTATTTAGGAGTAAAATCTAAAAATGGTTTCGGAGTTTCGATAACAGACAATTCAGCAGCTACTGTAATTCCTACAACTACTTCTACTGCTAAATTGTTAAAATTAACAGCTGTTTTACCGGCTGTAGTTGCAACAGTAACTGGGCAGATTTTATTAGTTAATTGTGGCCAAAGCTATAATTATACAATAACTGCTCCTTTAGGTGCAAGTTCATATTTAATTACTGCTCCTACAGGTTCTGTTGTTACTTCTGCAAATGGAGTTCAAGGTGCTACTGCAAATATTTTAACTACAACTGATTTGACTTTCTCTGTAGTTTATCCTTCAATTGTTTCGCCTAACAATACCTTAACTGTTAAATCAATTAATGGGGTTGGACCATGCGCAACTTTTAAAACTTTGACTTTAACAAAAGGTACAGCTTGTCCAGGTATTGTTTCTAATAATACAATTGATGAAACATCAAAAGTTATTGTTACTGAAATGTATCCAAATCCAACAAGTGATTCTTTCAATGTTGAATTATCTGCTGCAAAAGCAAATGATGTTTCTGTTACAGTTTATTCTTTTGATGGAATAGTTGTTAGCTCTAAAAACGTTCAATTATCTGAAGGAAACAATGTAATTAATGAAAACCTTTCTTCTCAAAGAAATGGAATTTATGTTGTTAAAGTTGTTAATTCATCTACAGGTGAAGTAATTATCAAAAAGATAGTTAAACAATAATCATAGTTTATTATTTAAAAAGGTCGTCGAAAGGCGACCTTTTTTATTTAAAAGTCTTCTTGTGTATTTATAGAATTAAAACAAAATATAGTTGTTAATACAGATTAAATATAAACAAAAAGGGCTGGATAATTCCAGCCCTTTCTAATAAATATAAATGCGT
The DNA here is from genome assembly GCA_947466955.1 of Bacteroidota bacterium. GTDB lineage: Bacteria > Bacteroidota > Bacteroidia > Flavobacteriales > Flavobacteriaceae > Flavobacterium. The sequence goes on along the minus strand of CANIFM010000013.1, from coordinate 23,151 downwards.
TTTACTCTATTTCTGTAACTCGCAAGGTGTTCACCATTCCTTTATTTGCAATTGGCATCGCTGCTAAATTAATCAACATATCCCCTTTGGTAACCAATCCTTTTTCAGTTGCAATTCTGTTTACATCATCAACAGTATCATCGGTACTTACAAATTTATCATAGTAAAAAGTTTTCACTCCCCAGATTAAATTCAACTGCGTCAAAATTCTTTTGTTGGAGGTAAATACCAAAATATCTGCTTGCGGACGCCAAGCCGAAATTTGAAAAGCAGTATAACCACTATTTGTCAAGGTGCAAATTGCTTTTGCTTTAATCGCATTTGCCATTTGAGCAGCGTGCTGACAAATTGTTTTCGTAATATACCGATTCGTTTTAATTTGTGGGGTATTTTGTGGCACTTGAATTAGAGGAGAATCTTCAACCGCTTCAATAATTTGTGTCATTTTTTCAATAACCTGAACAGGATAATTTCCAACAGAAGTTTCTCCAGAAAGCATCACCGCATCAGCACCATCCATAACAGAATTGGCTACGTCATTCACCTCAGCACGCGTTGGCGTTAAGCTCGTAATCATTGTTTCCATCATTTGCGTAGCAATAATAACAGGAATCCTAGCTGTTTTGGCTTTGTTAACCAGTTTTTTCTGAATTAACGGTACTTCGTGAGCAGGAACTTCAACACCCAAATCACCACGGGCAACCATCAAACCATCACAATGTGTGATAATAGAATCGATGTTTTCAACTCCTTCAGGCTTTTCAATTTTAGCAATAATTGGAATTTTATGATCCGAATGTTTTGCAATTAGGTCTTGCAATTCCATTAAATCTTCAGCTGTTCTAACAAATGAAAGTGCAATCCAATCTACTTTTTGCTCAATGGCAAATATCGCATCACGAATATCTTTTTCTGTTAATGCAGGCAATGAAACTTTCGTATTTGGAAGATTCACTCCTTTTTTAGATTTCAAAGGACCGCCTTGAATTACTTTGGCAACAACTTCTGTAGTTCTATTTGTAGAAACAACTTCAAACATCAATTTTCCGTCATCAAGAAGAATATTTTCCCCTGGATTAACATCATTTGGAAATTCTTTGTAGTTCATATAAACGCGTTCCTTTGTTCCAGGAACATCTTCGGCAGTTTGAAAAGTAATAATATCTCCAGGATTCACAATTACCTCTTCATTCATTACACCAACACGAAGTTTAGGACCTTGTAAATCTCCAAGAATCGCTGCAGTGTAGCCAAATTCGTCATTTAATCCTCTGATTAAATCAATTTTTGCTTTAACATCTGAATAATCTGCGTGAGAAAAATTCACTCTAAAAACATTTACTCCAGCCTCAATCATATCTTTCAAGACTTCTCTTGTACTACACGCGGGGCCCAATGTTGCTACAATTTTAGTTTTTTTGTTTGTTGACATTTTTATTAAAAAATTAAATTATTTTTCGACTTTATTTTATTGGTATCTACTGAATAAACGGTTGATATTCTTGCAATTGTATTAATTTTAGCAATAATTTTTTCTATGTCATTATCGCTATTTTCAACTTTCAGAAAGTAATCTACTTTTTTAAATTCTGGTATAAGATAGGCTTTGGTGGCTATCTCATAAGAAGAATTTGCAAATAAATTCTGATTGTTATCCGATTTCAAAGTGGTTACTTCGTTTTTATTTTGGATTAAACTCCAACAACTATCGGTGGCATTATTTTCATAAATGAACCTCGAAAAACCAGTAACTCCTTCTTTGATATTTATTTGGATTTCGCTTTTGCTTTTGCCTAATAAAATGGGCAATTTCTGATTCAAAAAATATGCCAATCGATAATCTTCTAATGAAGTATGAATTGCAATGAGTTCATAATCAACCTCGTCAAATTCATCGATATGTAATTTATGAATTGCCATTTCCGTTTAAATAAGCTGTAAATATACCATTTCTAAGCAATTAAACGGTCACAAAAATACGATGTTACCTTTATTTTACTAACGAAAACGATGTAGATTGATAAAATTATGATTTATTTTTTATCGATTTTATCTTGAAATGCAAAGTAAGCTCTTTGAGATGCTTTTTCCTCTGCCTTCTTTTTTGAAGTTGCTCTTGCTTTTGCAATCACTTTATCGTCAATACTGAATTTTACGCCAAATAAGCGTTCTCCAGAACTGTCGTTGTCTTCAAAAACATCAAAATGAAAGGTCTTTTTCTCTTTTTGACACCATTCAATCAATAAACTTTTATAGCTGATTACTTTTCCTTCCAATTTTGCAATATCTACATAAGGAACGATAACTCGTTTTTGGATGAATTTTTCACAATAGGTATAACCTCGGTCTAAATAAATGGCACCAACAAGTGATTCAAAAAGATTTCCGTGAATATTTTCCCCAAAATGCTGAATTGGAACTTTACTGTCTAAAAATTGAACTAAATTCAAATCTCGACCCAATTCATTCAAATGTTCGCGACTTACAATCTTAGATCGCATTTTTGTTAAATAACCTTCATCTCCAGCGGGTGCTTTATCGAATAAATAAGCGGCAATTATAGAACTCAACATCGAATCGCCTAAAAATTCCAATCTTTCGTAGTTTATTGGATTTCCTTTGGTGTCAATTTTACTTGTAGAACGATGGATGAATGCTTTTTTGTAATAACTAATTTCTATTGGTTTAAAACCAAGTATTTTTTGAATATCAGTAAAAAAAATCCCGTCTTCTTCAGATCGGGATTTTTTAAATATTTTTCTGATTATACTCATAGAATACTATTAAAGATCTAATTTTTTAACCAATACGCACGCATTGTGACCACCAAAACCAAATGTATTGCTCATCAATACTTTTACATCTCTTTTTTGAGCAGTATTGAAAGTGAAATTCAATTTATTGTCAATATTTTCATCATCTGTGAAATGATTTATTGTTGGAGGAATTATTCCGTGTTTGATTGCAAGAATTGAAGAAATTGTTTCAATTGCACCAGCCGCTCCCAATAAATGTCCTGTCATCGATTTCGTCGAATTCAAATTCATAGAATAGGCGTGATCACCAAAAACGTGAAGAATAGCTTTGCTTTCGGCAATGTCACCAAGTGGCGTTGAAGTACCGTGCATATTCACTCCATCAACATCTGTAGGTTTCAAACCAGCATCTCTCAAGCAGTTAATCATTACATTTTTTGCACCCAATCCTTCAGGATGTGGCGCGGTAATATGATACGCATCAGCAGACATTCCGCCTCCACCAATTTCACAATAAATAGTTGCGCCACGAGCAATTGCGTGTTCGTATTCTTCTAAAACTAACGCTCCAGCACCTTCTCCAAGAATAAAACCATCACGGTCTTTGTCCATTGGTCGGGAAGCAGTTTTTGGATCGTCATTTCTAGTCGATAAAGCGTGCATCGCATTGAAACCACCCATTCCAGCAATTGTAACTGCAGCTTCTGAACCACCTGTTACCATTGCATCAGCGTGACCTAAACGGATATAATTGAAAGCATCAATAATTGCATTTGTAGAAGAAGCACACGCAGAAACGGTTGCGAAATTAGGGCCTCTAAAACCATATTTTATAGAAATATGACCACAAGCAATATCAGATATCATCTTTGGAATAAAAAACGGATTGAATCTTGGTGTTCCGTCACCTGCAGCGAAATTCAACATTTCAATTTGAAAAGTTTCTAAACCACCAATTCCTGAACCCCAAATAACTCCAATTCTATCTTTATCTAAAGTATCAAAATCAAAGTTAGCATCTTTTACCGCTTCATCAGATGAAACCATTGCATATTGCGCATAACGGTCCATTTTTCGAGCTTCTTTTCTATCGATAAAGTCTTCAACATTAAAACCTTTTAGCTCGCAAGCAAATTGTGTTTTGAATTTTGAAGCATCAAAATAAGTAATTGGAGCCGCACCACTAACACCGTTAATAAGTCCGTTCCAATATTCTTGTACTGTATTTCCAATAGGAGTAAGCGCACCCAAACCTGTTACTACAACTCGCCTTAATTCCATAGTATAATTTTATAGTTATGAATGTAAAAAAATAATACCTATGCTTTTTTCTATGTAAAATCATAAAAAGACATAGGTATTACAATATATTTTTTGTGATTGAACGAACAATCATAAATTTTAATTTAAAAAAATAATAACACCCGTAAACCAAATAGCATACGGGTGCAAAAATTATTATTTTTTAGCTTCTTCGATATAAGAAATAGCTTGACCTACAGTAGCAATGTTTTCTGCTTGATCGTCTGGGATTTGAATATCAAATTCTTTTTCAAACTCCATAATTAGCTCAACTGTATCTAAAGAATCAGCTCCTAAATCATTTGTGAAGCTTGCTTCTGTTACAACTTCGTTTTCGTCAACGCCTAGTTTGTCTACGATAATCGCTTTTACTCTTGATGCAATGTCTGACATAATCTTTAATTTTAAAATTTAATTTGTTGGCAAAAATAAAAAACTTTATTTTAATTCCACGCTTTAGTTAATAAATAAGAGGACGAAATTAAAAAATTATTTCAATAAAGTACCTATATTTCTATTTATTATCGTTTTTTATTCTTTTTTTTGTGTGATATTAAAAAGCACAAAATGAAAAAAATCGTGATTTTCGCTTCAGGTTCGGGGACAAATGCCGAAAACATTGTACTTTATTTTAATAAAATCGAAGTTGCTAAAGTAATTTACATTTTTTCTAATAATGCGAATGCAAAAGTTTTAGAACGAGCAAAAAGTTTGAATATTCCCACCGAAGTTTTCTCTAAAGAAGATTTTATTGGGGATAAAGTACTACAAAAATTAAATAGTATTCAGCCCGATTTGATAATTTTAGCAGGTTTTCTATTAAAATTTCCACAAAATTGTGTTGCTGCATTCCAAAATAAAATAATCAATATTCATCCTGCGCTTTTACCAAAATATGGCGGAAAAGGCATGTATGGAATGAATGTGCATCGCGCTGTTGTTGAAAATAAAGAATCAGAAACAGGCATTACAATTCACTATGTAAATGAAAATTATGATGAAGGAAACATCATTTTTCAAAAAAGCGTATCTTTATCAGGAAATGAAACGCCCGAAGAAGTTGCTGCAAAAGTCTATGAATTAGAACAGCAATATTTCCCAATAATAATTGAAAAAATCTTAAATCAAAAATCCTAAATCTTAAATGGATCACGAAGTACATATTTATACTGACGGTGCTGCCAAAGGAAACCCAGGTCCTGGAGGCTATGGCGTTATAATGGAATTGGTGGGAACGCCTCATAAAAAGGAATTCTACGAAGGTTTTCGCCATACTACTAACAATAGAATGGAATTATTGGGCGTAATTGTTGGTTTAGAAAAACTAAAAAACCCGAATATGAAAGTATTGGTAATTTCTGATTCTAAATATGTAGTTGATTCCGTTTTGAAACAATGGGTTTTTGGTTGGGAAAAAAAGGGATTCGTAGGTAAGAAAAACCCGGATTTATGGAAACGCTTTCTGATTATTTACAGAAAACACCAAGTCGATTTCAAATGGATAAAAGGGCATAATAACCACATTCAAAATGAACGTTGCGACGAATTGGCCGTTATGGCATCGATGCAAAAAATACTTTCTGTGGATTCTTTCTATGAAAAAGAAGATGAGAAGTTGTTTTAAAATTTCAATAAAAACTAACTTCACCGTTATTTCCAAAACCATTAACCCCTTAACAACCCGGCACTTGTTTTACCAATCAACCGCGCAGAATCTTTTGAAACAGCACACAATTTCGCAGTTTGTTCCCAATTGGAAACGGCTTGTTTTACTTCGTCAAGAAGTAGTCTTGGCTTTTTTATTCCAAAAGTTTTCGCCAATTCCAATAAATGGGCTTCGGTAGGGTTTTTATATTCTCCTGCAATACTGGTGCTATGACTTCCAAAAGAAGAAGTGGAAAAGGTTAAATCATATACGGGGGCAAATCGCCAAACCCCTTTTTCATTCATCAAAAAAGAAAAGTTTTTGCTATGGTCATCCCGATTATGACTGTATAAATTAAACGCACTTAGGCGAAAAATGGCGTTATAGGCTTGTACATTGCGTTCTAATTGAAATGAGGCATCCATTAAATGTCCATAATCCAAAGCACTCATTCTAAAATCATCATGAAGTAATCCGCTTGCCGTGTGGCTGTGTGTTCTTCCGTTTTTATTGCGGTCAAAGCGTTTGGTTCCAAAATAATACCGCCCCGATTTTCCTTGAAACAAATGACACGGCATCATCTCAAGCCCTGCCTCTAAAGCCATTTTGTGATAGGCATATTCAATTTGTGCCGCATCTTTTCGGTCAAATGTAGCTGGAAATTTAATTATCCAATGTTCATAATCCTCAGGCAATTCAAGGCGATCTTGAATAAAATGATTCGTTTTTGGATTATACCCCACGTTGATTTTTGGTCTTGCACCACCAGAAGAACCTCCAAGTTGAAATAGATCTTCAATAATTTCGGAAGTTTCCCCTTCTAAAATTAAATTCATTTCGCTATGAATATAATCCAAGTCCAGCAGTTCTTTTTGAAGCTCAATTTCTTCAATTTCGGGTTCATAAATTAAGGAACCCATACCGTTTTTTCCCACAAAAGCCAACCGATCAAGCGGCGTTATATTCGTTGGATTTGTTCCTTTGCTTTGCAAACTTCTGTCTAATAATAATTTTCCCCACCCGTCAGGAAGTGAATCGTTAAAAACGCCAAAAAGACCATTAAAAGGAGCTTGCGGCGCTAATGATATGATGTTGTTTAAAGGCAATTTAAAAGGGGAAATATCTAATTTGGAATTTACAAAATCAGTATCGTATTTGAAATATATTTTATTTTCATTTAAAGCCAATTCGCCAACAAGTATTTTAGTTTTTTCAAACTGAATACTGACGTTTATTTTATTTGTTGGTTTCATTTTTTACCTTTTTTATCAAATAATAGAGCGATTTTTTTATCGTCTTCAAAGAAAAACAAAGCGTCAAAGTCGGATAATCGATTAAAAAAATGAGCTGCTTTTAATAGTGCTTCAAAGCTAATTTGCCCCGTAGTTTCAAATCGTTTTAAACTTCCTAATGAAATTCCAGAACGCAACGCAAATTCTGCCTGACTTAGATTTTGAAGTTTTCGTAATTTTTTATGACGCTCTGCAACTTCCATCAATACAGAAGAAGGCTGCTTTTGAATACTGTATTTGTTCATAATAGATATTATATTAGCTAATATAACACAAATATAAGCTTTATAGATAAAATAATAGCTACTTATTTTAAATAAAATGATTAACAATCCAAATTTTAGATAGCCAATTCCAATAAATAGGCTTCGGTTGGGTTTTTATATTCTCTTGAAATACTTGTGCATTTTCAAAATTACTAACCGTGCATTTTCAAAGTTAGGTATAGTGCATTTTCAAAGTTAGGTATAGTGTATTTTCAAAATTAGTTATATATTTCATTGCTAATCAATACATAAGGTGGCTGTTTTTGAATACTGTATTTATGAATAATAGATATTATATTGTAAATCAAGACTAAATCAGAAGTCAATTCACCTAATTTACCGTTTATAAGCAAGGTTCAAATGAGGAACTATATATTGAAATAGTTGTAGGGGTTTATTATTCAAATGCTACAATGGCAGACCGGATTCCTTATTAAACAGGTTGCCAAATGTAGCCGTAACAGATTTAGAAATTAGTTATTATGATAATAAATTATGAGCAGGAAATTTGGAAGAAGTTTGTAGAATACTAGTCTCCACGTTCCCTTATCAGTTTCTAATCAGGAAATTTCTAATCAGATTTTAGTTTCTCCAAATCCTAATAACGGTTTATTTAGTATTAAAGTCCCTCTGGGAAAAACGGATTCAATTATTGTATATGATATTCAAGGCAAAAAAAGTATATGAAGAAAAGTCTATTAATACACAACAAAAAAACATTGATTTAACAAAAAATAGCTCAGGTATTTATCTACTAAATTTCACTATTGATGGAAAATCGTTTTATAAGAAAATCATAAAAAATTAGAAATTTATAAAACAATAATTCTTAAAACATAAATTATTTCAAAATGCCTCACCAACTAAAAAACGTGAGGCATTTTCATCTGTTTTTGTTTGCTATACGAAAAATCAGTATCTTTTTAAGTTTAAACCAATTGGTTAGCTACTAAATATTCTGCGATTTGAACCGTATTTGTGGCAGCTCCTTTTCGTAAATTGTCAGCAACAATCCACATGTTTAGGGTGTTATCTTGACTTTCATCTCGACGAATTCTACCCACAAAAACCTCGTCTTTTCCTTGCGCGTAAATTGGCATTGGATACGTATAAGTGTCATTGTTATCTTGAACTACAACTCCAGAAGTGTGATGCAAAATAGAACGTACTTCATTCACATCAAAATCAGAAGTAAATTCTACGTTTACTGCCTCGCTATGACCGCCTACAATTGGCACACGAACCGCTGTAGCAGTTACTTTTATTGAATTGTCACTTAATATTTTTTTGGTTTCACGAACCAATTTCATTTCTTCTTTCGTGTAGCCGTTGTCTTCAAAACTGTCGCATTGTGGAATTGCATTTCTGTGAATTGGATATTTATAAGCCATTTCACCTTGAATTCCAGCATATTCATTTTCCAATTGTTGCACCGCTTTTACGCCAGTTCCAGTTATGGATTGATAGGTAGAAACAATAACGCGTTTTACATTGTATTTTTTATGTAATGGTGCCAAAACCAAAACCATTTGAATGGTGGAACAATTTGGATTTGCTATAATTTTATCTTCTTTTGTCAATTCTGAAGCATTAATTTCAGGAACAATTAATTTTTTTGTGGTGTCCATTCTCCACGCCGAAGAATTGTCAATTACGGTTGTTCCCGCTGCTGCAAATTTTGGAGCCCATTCTAAAGAAGTTTCTCCACCTGCAGAAAATAAGGCAATATCCGCTTTCATATCAACCGCCGTTTGCATTCCAACAACTTTATATTTTTTTCCTTTGAATTCGATTTCTTTACCAACCGATTTCTCTGAAGCAACAAGGATTAATTCTGTTATCGGAAAATTTCTTTCTGCTAAAACTTGAAGCATTATTTCTCCAACCATTCCGGTAGCACCAACAACTGCAATTTTCATACTATTCTAATTTTAAATTTATTTGCATTGCAAAAGTACTTAATATTCAATTCAAAACAATAAGGCTCACAAAAAATCAAAAATTGTTAAATATACAACAAAAAAGAACCACGCTCTAGGCGTGGTTTAAGTTAGAATTGTAATGTAGCGGTATTATTTTTTTAATAAATCTCTAATTTCTGCCAATAATTCTTCTTGTGTTGGCCCTTTTGGAACTGGAATTTCTTCAGGTTCGTGCTTCTTTTTATAAGTATTTATTCCTTTAATAAATAGAAACAACACAAAAGCAATAATTACAAAATTGATTAGCGAAGACAAAAACATTCCATATTTCACACCACCAAAAGCTACTAATTGTTCAATTTCAGATAGTTTTGCAGTTTCTAATGCAGGTTTCAAAATAAGTGGCGTAATTACATCTTCAATCAAAGAGCTGACGATTTTCCCGAAAGCGGCACCAATAACAACCCCAATAGCCAAATCGATAACATTGCCTTTCATTGCAAAGGCTTTAAATTCTTTAAGCATTCCCATATTTATGTGTTTTTAAAAATATTATTCCCGATAAAAAACCCGTTTCACCCTTTGGGAAATACTCGTAAGGATTTCATAAGGAATTGTTTCCAATTTTTCTGCGATATAATTCACCGTTGGATTTGTTCCAAACAAAACCACTTCATCGCCTTCTTGACACTTCAATTCTGTGATGTCAACCATCAGCATGTCCATACAAATGCTGCCAATAATGGATGCTTTTTGATTATTAATCATTACAAATCCCAAACCATTTCCCCAATGTCTTGAAATTCCATCGGCATAACCAATAGGAATTGTAGCAATTATGGAAGTTTTTTGAGCTACAAATCGTCTTCCATAACCCACGCTTTCGCCTTTTTCAATCGTTCTGATTTGCGAAATTATAGATTTCAAAGTTCCTACATTTTCTAAGAATCGTTGCTGAGTCGCATCATTTGAAACGCCATACAAACCAATTCCAAGTCGAACCATATCATATTGCGCCTGAGAAAAATTACTAATTCCCGAAGTATTCAAAATATGACGAATAGGATTTATTTGCAATTCGGATATTATTTTTGAAGATAATTTTTCGAATAAATCAATTTGCGAAAGGGCAAAATCTCGTTGTTCCAATGCGTCGCTAGTTGCCATATGAGACAAAATACTTGTCACTTTTACATATTTATTCTCTTTCAAAACTGAAATTAAATCAGCTATATTTTCTTCTTCGAAACCCAAACGATGCATTCCAGTATCCAATTTTATGTGAATTGGAAAGGCGTTTAATTTTTTCTGTTTCGCCAATTGCAAAAACGAATTTAATCCTTTCAAGCTATAAATTTCGGGTTCCAATTGATGTTGGATAATTGCAGAAAAACTCGTGGTTTCAGGATTTAGAACCATAATTGGCATCTTAATTCCAGAATTTTTCAACGCAATTCCTTCATCGGCGAAAGCCACGCCCAAATAATCTACGTTGTGATGTTCTAATAATTTGGCAATTTCAAATCCGCCATTTCCATAGCCAAAAGCTTTCACCATAACCATCATTTTTGTGGTTGGTTTCAACTTAGATTTATAAAAATTCAAGTTGTGACTGATGGCATTTAGGTTTATTTCAAGAACGGTTTCGTGTGTTTTTTCCTCAAGTAATGCCACAATTTTTTCAAATTCAAAAACTCGTGCACCCTTTATTAATATGGTTTCATCGCCAAAATTTAAGCTATCAAATTCAGAAATAAAAGCTTCTGTGTTTTTGAAAGTGGTACAGTTTATAAATTTGTTTTTAAATTCTGAAATCGTTTCGCCAATGCAAATTACTTTATTGATTTTATTGGAAAGTATCAACTGTGAAACTTTGGAATACAGCTCTTCATTGGTTAAACCACTTTGAAAAATATCCGAAAGAATTACGGTTTTTTTCTTGTATTGTTTTTGACTTTCAAGGAAATCCAATGCAATTTTCAAAGATTGAAAATCGGAACTATAACTGTCGTCAATTAGCGTTGAATTATGAATCCCATTTTTTACTTTCAACCTCATTTCAACAGGAAAAAGCAATTCCATTCGGTGTTCGATTGTCTCAAAATCATACTTTAAATAAAGTAAAATCATCAAACAATGAATCGAATTTTCTATAGAAGCATCATCTTGAAAAGGTATTTTTATATCAAATTTAGAATCTAAATACTGTATTTGTAATGCGGTTTTGTCTAAAATTGGTCTTATTTTTATGAAAACATCGGCGGATTCTTCTTTGCAACTCCAAGAAAAAGTTTTTATTTTAGAATTTACAAACGCTTCAACAGTTTTGTTTTTATTGTAAATTAGAATTTCAGAATGTACGAAAAGCTTTAATTTTTCTTTAATTTTTTCTCCCAAATTATCAAATCCTTCATCGTGAGCCGTTCCAATATTCGTTAAAATTCCAATTGTTGGACGAATGATTTTCTCCAACTTTTCCATTTCGTTTCTCGTAGAAATTCCCGCTTCAAAAATCCCTAAATTGTGTTTTTTATTTATAGAAATCACAGATAATGGAACGCCAACTTGTGAATTATAACTTTTTGGGCTTCTAATTATCGTATAATCAGGATTTAAAAGGAAGTTCAGCCATTCTTTTACAATCGTTTTTCCGTTGCTTCCAGTAACTCCAATAATTGGGAACTGATATAAATTGCGGTAATAGGCGGCAAATTCTTGTAAGGCTACAATTGAATTTTCAACCAAAAGAAAATTGGCTTTGTCTTTTAAATTTTCAGGGATTGAAGTAACTACAAAATTCCGAACGCCCTTTTGAATTAATTCTTCAATATATATATGTCCATTATTATTTGGACCAACCAAAGCAAAAAATAAGGTTTGAGTACCATTTTGCAAGGAACGACTATCAATAGATATGTGTTCAATATCTTGATTGTCAGTAGTACCAATAAATTTGGCATTTAGAATTGAGATGATTTTACTTAGGGACAAATTCATTTATATGAAAAATAAAAAATCATAAACCTATTTATTTTGTTCTTTTAATTTTCAGAGGTTCTTGGCGACAGTCGAATATAGCATCAATTTTAATTCCATTCTTTAATTTCTTTTAGCAAATCTTTTGACGATATAACTCTTCCATTTTTAGAATCCTCCATTGATTGATTGATTCTGTTTTGAAATTCTTCCATCGTCATTGGGCTAAACTCTTTGTTTGAGTTGACTTTCTTTTCTTTTTTTAGAAAATTTTCTAAACGAGAAATAAACTCCTCACTTTCAATAGAAAGAAATTCTTGAACAAATGATATTTTCCGACTTTGTAAATCCACGGTAATTTAATTTAAATCAAAGTTATGAAAAATAGAAATGTAATACACTTTATTTTAAAATTTTAGCAAATAATAAACATTAACCAAATTCATTTTTTCTAGTAATTCTAGCTAATATAGAGACTCATTTTGTTCCTCTAAAAGCGCAACATCACTATTATTTACGAGATAAGATGCCTTTGTATATTTCTATTTCTTTTTTAAGATCGGCAATCTCATGGTCTTGCTCTTTTATTTTTTGTTGAAATTCGGAGTCATTATTGTTTAAAGTGCTTGGTGGTAAATAGGGCATTAAATCGGCAAAAAAATTATATTCAATTGCAATGCTTATTTTCCATAAAATTCCAAACTGTACCGAAGCTTTAGAGAGATAGGCTTGAAATACCGTTGCGTTTACCCCAATGCGCCTTGCCACCTCGGCGTAGGTAATTTTTTTTTCTCGTACTTTTATTTGAATTAATTTCCCAATATGAGGATGTGGAGCAGCGCCAGGAATTTTATATTTTTTTGTAGTGTCCATTGCCATAAGTGTTTGTATGTTTATAAAAGTAATACATTTTTTTAAATTATAGGGGTAAAACATGTAATTATACGTTTAAAACATATAATTTAATGTAAGAAACATATAAGCATATGTAAGAAACATATAAGCATATGTAAGAAACATATACTATTACGTATTAAACATAAATTTTGAAGTAAATAACGTATAATTATATGTCAAAAGAATACAGCAATACGTTTTAAACATATAACTTGACGTAAAAAACTTATAATTATAGGTATAAAGCGTATTATTTGACGTTTTCACGTTGTAGTTTAGGACTGTTTGCTATGCCAAAATGATATAGAAGGGCACGCAGCTATTACAAATTTAGTGGGTTGTTTTATGAAAAAGGGTTAGTGTATTTTTCTTTTTTTAATTGTACCTAACATTAATACAAGAAAAATCGATTTGCAATAAATAAAGCATTCTATTAAAATTTTAAAAACCCTTTTAGTGTTTAGAACGCTAAAAGGGTTTCTTATCTTATACAAAATTTCATTTTTCTTCAATTGCAAAGGGTTTAATATTTTTAGTAACTTTGTCAAAAAGTAATCCCTATGATAACCGACATCAATTTATTAGATTTAGATAAAATCTATACTTATGCCGATTATTTAACTTGGGAATTTGAAGAAAGAGTAGAATTAATAAAAGGGCGTGTTTTTAGGATGAGTCCTGCTCCTAGCACAAATCATCAAAGAATATCGATGGAATTAGCAGGTATATTGTATAATTTTTTCAAGCCACATTCTTGTAATCTTTTTGCAGCTCCTTTTGATGTTCGATTATTAGATAAAAAAAATCTACCAAGGACAATGATATTTATACCGTTATTCAGCCCGATTTATGTGTGATTTGCGATGAAAATAATATTGATGAACGTGGGGCAATTGGCGCACCCGATTTGGTTATAGAAATTCTTTCGCCAGGAAATTCTAATAAGGAAATGAAATATAAATTTGATTTGTATGAAGAAGCGGGAGTTTTAGAATATTGGATTGTAAACCCTGCCGACAAAACTATTTTTATCTATATCTTAAAAGACAATCAATTTATAGGAATGCATCCTTTAATTGAAGAAGACACAATTCAAAGTAAATTATTTCCAGATTTGGATTTTAAATTAGAATCCATTTTTAACTAGAAAAAACAACTTAAAAAGCCTTTCAAAATTTATACTTCTGAAAGGCTTTGTTCTTTTTATTTTTACTCATTTTCTTTCATTGCATAGAAGTAAGCTGCTCTGCTTAAAGGCTCATATTCTTCGGTTTCGCCAAGCATAACCAACTTGTCATTATTGTTTTTTCTAAAACTATAATTGGCTAAATTTCCTGTTCGTGTGCAAACGGCGTGAACTTTTGTAACATATTCAGCTGTTGCCATCAGTGCGGGCATTGGTCCAAAAGGATTTCCTTTAAAATCCATATCCAAACCTGCAACAATTACGCGAATCCCTTGATTTGCCAAATCATTACAAATTTTTACGATTTCATCATCAAAAAACTGTGCTTCATCAATGCCAACCACATCACATCCTTGCGCCAATATTGCAATATTTGCGGCAGCGGGAACAGGCGTAGAGCGAATTTCATTGGAATCGTGCGAAACCACCATTTCATCGTGATAACGCGTGTCTATTGAAGGTTTGAAGATTTCTACTTTTTGCTTTGCAAATTGCGCTCTTTTCAATCTTCGGATAAGTTCCTCGGTTTTTCCCGAAAACATTGACCCGCAGATTACTTCAATCCACCCAAATTGTTCTTTATGATTTACTGTATTTTCGAGAAACATTTTTTTACTTTTCTTGCTCTTAAAATGAATAGTTTTTATTACTTTGTAACGCTAACAAAATCGACCTAAAAATTTTATACTTTTACGTCGTTTCAAATGTAGAAAATTTTTATCAAAGGTTGCTTCTTCCTTTGATTAAATAAAAGATAAAAGAAGACATTTTTTTAACACGAACACTCTTACGGACTATAATTTTAAAGTTATGAAAAAAAAGTTGGAAGCTGATTTAATCAGTATCGCACACCGAATTTTAAAGCTAAAAAACAAATCGGAACTCACGCAATTGCACCTAGAAACGCAAAAATTGTATGAGAAATTGTCTGTTTTGAAATTTGTTGAAGATAATTTTTCGGATGTAAAACCAACAATTGGTCTTTCAAAAATGGAAGAATTAGTAGCGTCGGCATTTGATAATGAAGAAATTATTGCCGAAGATGAAGTTTTATTGGCAACAGCCGAAACAGAAAATGAAATAGTTTCAGAAGAAATTGAGGAGGAACCAAATGTAATTTTAGAAGAAGAAATTTCAGAAGAAGAGGAAATTTTTGCGGAAGAAGCGGAAGAATCAATCGCTGTAGCTGATGATAAAACGGATTTTGAACCCCATTTTGAATTATTCAAAGAAAAGGAAATAGAATTTGAAGCGAAAAAATCCAAAAACGAAGCCAAACAAATCTCATTTGAAGAGATGTTAGGTTCCAATTCGGATCCAATTTTTGAGCGTGTACAAAGCGTAACAGTTTCTGAAGAAGCAGCAATTGAACCAATTACAGAAACGGAAGTTGAAGCAGAAGAAATTCCTGAAATTGAAGAAGAAGTAGTTTTTTCACCTGCTTTTGAAATGTCAGCATCTGAAGAAGTTGAAGAAATTGAAGTGCCTGAAGTTGTTTCAGAAGTAAAAAAATCGAATCCTATTAATGACAGTTTTTCCAAAACAATTTCATTTGGATTGAACGATAAAATTGCTTTCGAAAAACAATTATTTGGCGGAAGCAGCGAAGATTTAAACCGAGTAATTTCTCAATTAAGTACGTTTGATACTTTTGATGAAGCCGAAAATTTCATCGAAGATATGGTAAAACCAGATTATAATAATTGGGAAGGGAAAGACGATTATGTTGCCCGTTTTATGGAAATCGTAGAGAAGAAATTCGCCTAAATTTTTATTTCAAATTAATGGAACAAAGCCCATCAGAAATTTGAAAAAGTCAACACAGATTTCACAAATTTACACAAACTTGCGGGAAAAAAATCAGCGCTTTAAGACATTAAAACCAAAGCGTCTAAATTTATTTAAATATGTCAAAATTATATATCGTTCCCACGCCCATTGGAAATCTCGAAGACATGACTATTCGTGCGATTCGAATTCTCAAAGAAGTCGATTTGATTTTGGCGGAAGACACCAGAACGAGTGGGAAATTGCTAAAACATTTTGAAATTGGCACGCACATGCACAGCCATCACATGCACAACGAGCACAAAACAATTGAGAATTTAATTTCAAGATTGAAAGCTGGCGACACCATTGCATTGATTTCCGATGCAGGAACACCAGCGATTTCTGACCCAGGATTTCTATTGACTCGCGCTTGCGTTGAACACGGAATCACAGTTGAATGTTTGCCTGGCGCAACAGCATTTGTACCAGCATTAGTAAATAGCGGATTGCCAAATGACAAATTTGTATTTGAAGGATTTTTGCCTGACAAGAAAGGAAAACAAACCCGATATTTAGCTTTAGCCGAAGAAACAAGAACGATGATTTTGTATGTTTCGCCACATAAACTTCTAAAAACCTTAACGGAATTTATCACTTATTTTGGTGAAGACCGACCAATTTGCGTTTCTCGAGAATTGTCAAAATTACACGAGGAAAACATTCGGGGAACCGTTCGAGAAGTGCTAACTCACTTCGAAAACAAACCACCAAAAGGGGAAATTGTGGTCATTGTGGGAGGAAAACCTTCTAAATAATTACAGATAAAGTTCATTAAATAAGTAACCATTCAAAAATCAAATTATATGCGCTGGACTTTAAAACCAAACCCCGATTCTCAAAAAGTTAACCATTTGGCGCAAGCCTTAAA
The DNA here is from genome assembly GCA_947466955.1 of Bacteroidota bacterium. GTDB lineage: Bacteria > Bacteroidota > Bacteroidia > Flavobacteriales > Flavobacteriaceae > Flavobacterium. The sequence goes on along the minus strand of CANIFM010000013.1, from coordinate 6,211 downwards.
TGTTGAAGAATTTGTTGCCACACTTTTGGTGCAACGCGGCATTGAAACGTTTGAAGAAGCCAGAGATTTTTTCCGTCCTAAATTAGAACATTTGCACAATCCGTTCCTGATGAAAGATATGGATAAAGCCGTTGCAAGAATTGAATTGGCGATTGCAAATCAAGAAAAAATCCTCGTTTTTGGCGATTATGATGTCGATGGAACAACCGCAGTTTCATTGGTTTCATCCTATTTAAAAACCTATTATTCAAATGTTGCCACGTACATTCCAGACCGTTATGACGAAGGATATGGAATTTCTTTCAAGGGAATTGACTATGCCGACGACAATGAATTTTCCTTAATTATTGCCTTAGATTGTGGCATAAAATCTATAGATCACGTGGCTTATGCCAAAGAGCGAAACATCGATTTTATCATTTGTGATCACCACCGACCAGGAGAATTTTTGCCAGATGCCGTAGCAGTTTTAGACCCAAAAAGAGACGATTGTTCCTATCCGTATGACGAATTATGTGGTTGTGGAATTGGCTTCAAATTGATTCAAGCTTTGGGCGAAAACAGAAACCTAACCATTGAAGATTTAACGCCGTATCTCGATTTGGTAGCAACTGCAATTGCTGCCGATATTGTTCCAATGACAGGTGAAAACAGGGTTTTAGCCTATTTTGGATTGCAAGTCATCAACTCAGATCCGCGACCAGGAATTAAGGCTCTGATTCATCAAATAAAAAAACAAACGCTCGATATTACCGATGTCGTATTTATAATTGCACCAAGAATTAACGCCGCAGGACGAATAAAACACGGCAATCACGCAGTTGAATTATTATCGGAATTTTATTTTGAACAAGCACAACAATTTGCTTCAGAAATTGAAAAATACAATTCCGACCGAAAGGAATTGGACAAACAAATCACCATTGAAGCGCTTTCGCAAATAGTCGAAAATGACGAAATTGTTGGCTTTACAACGGTTGTTTACCAAGAAGATTGGCACAAAGGCGTGATTGGAATTGTTGCATCACGATTGATAGAAACGCATTATCGACCAACTTTAGTTTTCACAAAAAGCGGTGATAAATTAGCGGCTTCGGCACGATCTGTAAAAGGATTTGATGTCTATAATGCTTTGGAAGCGTGTTCGGAACATTTGGAGCAATTTGGTGGACATAAGTATGCTGCGGGAATGACATTAAAGGAAGAAAACTATCCCGACTTCAAAAAAGCATTTGAAAAAGTAGTGTCAGAAACCATTCATCCTGATATGTTATTGCCAGAAATAGCCATTGATGCAGAACTTGATTTTACAGAAATTACACCCAAATTAATTCGGATTTTGAAACAATTTGAACCTTTTGGACCTTTAAATATGACGCCAATTTTCATTTCAAAAAATGTAAATGATACGGGTTATCCAAAAAATATGGGTTCGGAAGAAGCGCATTTAAAACTATTTGTAAAACAAAATGATTCAGAAGGAATTGCGGCAATTGGTTTTGGTTTGGGAAATAAAATCAATTTGGTTACCGATAAAAAACCCTTTGATGCCGTGTATTGTTTGGATGAAAATGAGTGGAATGGAAAAGTCACCATTCAATTGAGATTGAGAGATATTAAATAATCGTTTATAAGAATATGAAAAAGAATGATCCTTATGCAGCCTTGCGTTACAAAGAATTTAATATTTTTTTACTGCTTCGGTTTGTTATGGTTTTTGGATGGTCGATGCAATTCATCGTTATCGAATGGGAAGTTTATAGCTTAACCAAAAGTGCGCTTTCACTTGGAATTGTAGGTCTAATGGAAGTGGTTCCTGCAATTTCGATGGCTTTATTTGCGGGTCATATTGTAGATCAAAATGAGAAAAAAGGATTGTTGTTGAAATGCATTTTAGGGTTTTTGATAATAAGCTTCGGATTGTTTCTATTGACTTGGCCGCCTTTTAAAAGCAACTATTCTTCCAAAGTTATTTTATATTCGATTTACTTCTTAGTATTTCTTGGCGGATTGGTTCGTGCTTTTTTAGGGCCAACAATATTCTCGCTTTTATCATTAATTGTACCCAAAAAAGTATATTCAAATGCTGCAACTTGGAGCAGTTCTGTTTGGCAAATAAGTTCTGTTTTAGGCCCTGCAGTAGCTGGTTTTTCAATAACTTTAATTGGAGTTCATTGGTCAATGTGTTCCGTTTTGGGATGTTCTGTTTTGGCAATAATAGCTTTAAGCCAAATTAGTACAAAACCAATTCTAAACCCTAAAATTGGTGAACCAATTATGCAAAGTTTAAAGGAAGGCGTTAAATTTGTTTATAATAACAAAACTATTTTAGGCGCTTTATCTTTAGATATGACGGCGGTACTTTTTGGCGGAGCAGTGGCACTTTTACCAATATATGCTCAAGATATTTTAAAAGTTGGTCCCGAAGGATTTGGAGTTTTACGTGCTGCTCCCGCTTTAGGAGCATTTATAATTATGTTTATTTCGGCGTATGTACCTTTGAATAAAAATGCAGGAATGAAGCTGTTGTTTTCGATTTTTGCTTTTGGAATTTGCATTATCGTTTTTGGAATATCCACTATTTTTTGGCTTTCGGTAATCGCATTGTTTTTAAGTGGAGTTGTAGATGGAATTTCGGTTGTAATTCGTCAAACGATTTTACAATTAAAAACCCCTGATCACATGCGAGGACGTGTTGCAGCAGTAAATTCTATTTTTGTAGGATCTTCTAATGAACTTGGTGCTTTCGAAAGTGGTTTGACTGCAAAATTAATGGGAACAGTCACTTCGGTAGTTTTTGGTGGAACAATGACGCTAATTATTGTGTTGTTCACAGGTTTTGCATCACCAACATTCAGAAAATTAGACTTGCAAAAAGACATTGACGAACACGAGAAGTAAGTTCAATTAGAAATACTCAATAATGGATATAATTGCATTAAAAACAAAAATCATTGCGTTATTTAAACAAGGTTTAACACCAATTGAATTGACACAAAGCATTATTGTTTCTGGGTTAATCTCAACTATTCCCATTCTTGGCGTAAGTACCTTTTTGTTGACTGCACTTTCACTAAAAAGAAAACTCAATTTACCAATTATGATTGCCCAAAGCTACATCATGTGGCCAATTCAAGTGGTAATGATTGTTCCATTTATCAATATTGGGGAGTTTATTTTTTCTATTCCCAAAACAAATCATTCGGCTCAAGAAATTATTACGTCGTTTCAAAATAGTTTTTTTACCACACTTTCTCATCTTTCTTTTGAATTGCTTTGTGGTTTTGGAGGATGGCTGTTAACGGCTGTTCCTTTTTCTATTGTGTTATATTTAATGTCAATTTTTATTTTGAAACTATTTTTGAAAGCTAAAATTTAGGATTAAGTTTTATAGCGTTTTTTGGTTTTTCAAGTATTATTTGAAGTCAAAAACTAAACTTTATTCGTCTCAAATTTCTTAATTTCAAAATTTTCTCCATCAAAAACCCCAAACGTAAAATAGCCAATCCAATCTCCTAAATTCACATATTCAGCATTCTCTCCCACGGAGATTTTCATTGGTAAATGACGGTGACCAAAAACAAAATAATTGTAATGTTTTGTTTCTAGTTTTCTTTTGGAATATAGAACCAACCATTCGTTTTCTTCACCAAGGAATTTGACGTCTTCATCGCCAGAAATCAGTTTGTTTTTCACGGATAAATACTGGGCTAATTTCACGCCAATATCAGGATGCAACCAGCGAAATATAGCTTTTGAAAAAGGATTTGTAAATACGCGTTTCATTCTTTTATACCCATTATCGCCAGGGCCTTTTCCGTCGCCATGACCAATCAAAAAAGTTTTATTGCCAAAAGTAAATTCTTTATTATCGTGATAAACAGGAATATTAAGTTCCTTCTGAAAATAGTCATGCATCCACAAATCATGGTTTCCAACAAAGAAATAAATAGGAATTCCACTATCCCGAATTTCAGCTAATTTCCCTAAAACACGAACAAATCCCTTTGGAACTACGGTTTTATATTCAAACCAAAAGTCGAATAAATCTCCTAATAAAAAAATGGCTCCCGCATCAACTTTAATTTCGTCAAGCCACGCCACAAATTTTTGTTCTCTTGGAAAACTTAATTCAGGAGTTGGTGCACCAAAATGTTGGTCGGAGGCAAAGTAAATTTTTTTATTTGAAGGTTGTTGCATGTTGCGAATTAAAAATCAAAGATATGAAATGCAAAACATTTATGACTATTTATTTTTATTACAGTAAGCATTGTAGACTTATTTCAAATTTCAAAGCATTTTCACGCTGGAGAGTGTATATGCAAATAAAATTTCGGAAGTAATTGTAAAGGTTAATGGAAAAGAAGAAACGATTCATCGAAAGGTTATGGGAATTTACCCAAAGCATGAATTGGTTTCAAGCCATATTTGCAAAAGAACATTTGCTACACTTCTATTAGGCAAGATAGACACATTGACCATTATGAAGATTACTGGACACCAAACGGAACGTCAATTTCTAGTGTACATAAAAATCACTCCAAAGCAGTATGCGGAAAATTTGAAAGCGTACTGGAAAAGCCTTAAAACAATATAAGAAATAGTAATTAAATACAAACTGCTTTTTTAACAGTAGATTTGTTTAATTTTGAATAAAATATTTATCATGCAAGACTTTATACTTCCTCCTTTACCGCCCAAAGAGTTTGTTGAAACTTCTACTATTCTTAGACAGTTGGCTAAGTCACATAGATATTTAGCTGAACTTAAAGGAACATCAAAGACAATCCCCAACGAAAGTATTTTGATTAATACTTTGACATTACAAGAGGCGAAAGACAGCAGCGAAATAGAAAATATTGTTACTACACATGACGATTTGTATAAAGAAAATATTTTTATTGACAGCAAAAATCCTGCATCAAAAGAAGTTTTTAACTACGCACAAGGTTTAAAGTTAGGATTTGAAATAGTTAGAAATGAGCAACTATTATTAAATAAACATATTCTAATCATTCAAAAAGAGTTGTTAGAAAACAATGCTGGATTTAGAACACAGGGCGGTACAAAATTAGTAAACTCGCAAGGACAAACTGTTTATACACCACCACAAAATGCCACCGAAGTTTTAGACTTAATGAGTAATCTTGAAAAATTCATAAATGACAATGAATTTTCAGATATTGACCCACTAATAAAAATGGCGATTATTCATTATCAATTTGAAAGTATCCACCCATTTTATGACGGTAATGGAAGAACTGGACGTATTATTAATATTCTCTATTTGGTTTTGCAAGGGTTATTAGACATACCTATTTTATATTTAAGCCGTTACATTACTCAAAATAAAGCGGAATATTATCAAGTCTTGCAAGAAGTTAGAACCAAAAATGATTGGGAGCATTTAATATTGTATTTTCTAAAAAGTATTGAGGTTACGGCTAAGCAAACTATTGATTTAATTGTAAATATTAATAAATTGATGCAAGATTATAAAACTGACATTCAAACCAATTTGCCTAAAATATACAGTCAAGATTTAGTGAATAACCTATTCAGAAACCCTTATACAAAAATTGAATTTTTAGAATTGGAATTGAAAGTTAGTTATTTAACAGCTCGTAAATATTTAGATATTTTAGCTGAAAATGGATTTGTCGAGAAAACTAAAGTCGGCAAGTCAAATTATTACATTAATTCAGCTTTAATAAAAGTTTTAATGAATGAATAACGTTTATAAAAAACATTAAATTTTATATCTGAAAAGAATAACGTTTATAAATAATGGCGTAATTTATAAATGAAACGAACAACGTTTATAAAAAATCAAATTATTTGTAAATTATAAGAACGTGCTAAAAATTATTCTTATAAACTAAAAGGAAGACTCTGTTTGTGAGAAAACACAAAGCGAATTAAGTAAAGACAATAAGTATTTGAGATTTCAGAAGATTAATTTAGAGGTGTTAGTAGTCAATAATAAGAAACGGGGTAGTTATTGGGTAACTTTGTAAAAGTAAAAATGCAATTACCTATTTTTTAGATAATTGCATTTAAAAAGTGCGGATAATAGGACTCGAACCTACACGCCTTGCGGCACCAGATCCTAAGTCTGGCATGTCTACCAATTTCACCATATCCGCAAAATTGTGAGTGCAAATGTAAAAATTTATTATGAATTATGACCCATAAAAAAATAAATATTTTT
>CANIFM010000012.1 GCA_947466955.1 Bacteroidota bacterium | reverse complement strand
TCAATAAAAATCCAATAGCCAAAACCTGAAAATGCAATTAGTAATAATATAGGTGTAAAATAACGACTGATTTTATCGGTTATGGTTTTGTGTTTTTGTTCCACATTTTTCTGAAAAACATCATTGCTCCACAATTGCGTCAAATAACTATGCGATACAGAATGTAAAACTTCCATTTCAATGACTTTTCCAATTTGTTTTCCACCTGCAAAAACTTTGTCTCCTGAGTTTTTTGTAATGGGAATCGCTTCGCCAGTAACAAAACTGTAATCAATTTCCGCATTTTCAGAAATTAGAATTCCATCAACAGGAATAAGTTCTTGATTTCTAATGAGTAATCTGTCTCCTTTTATGACATCATAAATTGGAACACTAACTTCCGAATTGTCTTTATTAATTCTTGTAATTGCAATGGGAAAATAGGATTTAAAGTCTCTTTCAAAACTAAGAAAACTATACGTCTTGATTTGGAACATTTTTCCCAAAAGCATAAAGAAAATCAATCCTGTTAAGCTATCGAAAAATCCAGAACCATAATCTAAAGCAATGTCAAATGTACTTCGAACGAACATTACAATAATTCCTAAAGCAATTGGAATATCGATGTTTAACATTCCAGATTTGATACTTTTATACGCAGAAACATAATAACCACTTGCCGAATAAAAGAAACTTGGCAGTGATAAAGCAAAAATTAATATTCTGAAAAAACCTCGGTATTGATCGAGCCAATATTCTTTTACTTCAAAATATTCAGGGAAGGAAAGCAACATAATATTGCCAAAACAGAAAAAAGCAACGCCTAATTTATAGGTTAAACTTCGGTCAACATTGTTGTTTCCAGTTTCATAATTTTCTAAACTTATGTAAGGTTCATAACCAATTGAGCTTAATAAATAAACAATATTTTGAAGTGAAACAACTTCAGGATTGAAGGTAATTCTAACCTTTTTTTCAGGGAAATTAACTTGAGAAGTACTTATTCCCTTTTGAAGACGCTGTAAATTTTCCAAAATCCAAATGCACGAACTACAATGAATATGAGGAATGTTGAGTGAAACAATAGCGGTTGAATCCTCTTTGAATTCCAATAATTTTGAAACGATGCTTTCATTTTCTAAAAAATCATATTTACCTTTAATCTCCAGTGGAGTTGCTCCAGGGGCTTTTTCAAAATCATAATAGCAAGTCAAGTCATTGAGGCTAAAAATTTCATAAACAGTCTTGCAACCATTACAGCAGAAATTCTTATCATCAAAAATAATCTCGTCTTGTTTTACAATATCTAAACCACAATGGAAACAGTTTTGTGTGTCCATAATCTTTGCTCATTTTACCTTTAACAAAGGTCAAAAATTGTTTATACTAAATATATGATATTTGTCATATTAATTCATACGTTTGTAGTACCAAATAATACCTTTCGCTATGAGTAAATGTGAACACTGCATTGTTAGAGAATTTAGCTCGTTAAAAGCCTTAAACAAAGAAGAACTTGTAAAGATGGCCGAATGTAAAACCTCGGTTACTATCAAGAAAGGTGATTTAATTTTTGAAGAAGGTGAAAATGTAAACGGCATTTATTGCATAAAAGACGGTATTTGCAAACTCACAAAACTAAGTCCGAACGGAAAAGACCACATTGTAAAATTGGTCAAAAAAGGTGAATTATTGGGTCAGCGCTCTTTAATAAGTGATGAACCCGTGAATTTAAGTGCCACCGCTCTTGAAGATATGGAAGTTTGTTTTATTCCAAAATCTGAAATTATGGGTTTCTTTGATTCTAACAATCAATTTTCGATGAATGTGATGAAAACCATTTGTGGTGATTTGAAAGAAGCCGATGATATTATGGTGAACCTTGCACAAAAAAGTGTAAAAGAACGATTGGCAATCACCTTACTTTATCTTGAAGAAACCTTTGGAAAAAATGAAGATAACTCATTGAAAATTCAACTTTCAAGAGATGAGTTGGCAAGTATGATTGGAACTGCCACCGAAAGCTGCATTCGATTATTATCCGAATTTAATAAATTAGATTTAGTAGAATTGAATGGTAAGAAGATTATTTTGAAAAATGTTGGGAAATTGAAGAAAATGGCAGAATAGGATTTTTAGTATCTAAATTACAAATATAATAAGGAAAATTCACAACTAATAAAAACCACAACAGAATTATATTTTGTTGTGGTTTTTTTATTTTTTTTAGAAAATATGTCAAATCTTTGTTTTATTAGCCTTCTATGAGTTTTTTTTATCAAGATTAGCTAAGATTTTGAATGTTTTAATTTTATTTTTCAAAGATTTTTAAATGAAATCACATCTTTTTCAACTGGTCTTTCATCATTACGATTTGCTCTTTTAGCATATTTTGCTTGTCTAATTTTTTAGCTTCATTCAATAAAGTTGTCGCTTCTAATTTTCTTCTTCTTGTCATTGCAACTCCTGCCAAATTCAATTTTGCAACTGCTAAATCCATATCCATTGACAATCCTAATTCAATTGCTTTCTTGAAATATTTCTCTGCTTGAATCAAATTTGTTTGAGAAAGCATAATTCCGTGAAGATAATTGAAATAACCTTGTTGTTTGCGAACTAAAGCAGATTCAGGGTTTTTGATGTGTGCCAACCATTTTTGTGCTCCTGGAAAGTCTTGTTTTCGTAACTTTAAAAAAGCCAACAAAATGAATTCGTTTTTATAGTATAAGAAAATTGGAATAATAGATAGAAAAATAAGGAAAATCCCATTTCCGATTTCGCTTTCAGTAAACCTCCAAATTCCTGAACAGATAATAAGTGCAGCGAAAATTAGTTTGATATTTTTGTGAAACATAGTATTTGATTTAAATATTTTGCAAAGATAGTAAAAGGAATTTAAAATATTTTTACAAAACTACTTGCAAAGAAAAAAAGTCTTTGTATATTTGCACTCGGTTTTAAAGCAGATAGTATTTAAAATCAATAATGATATTTTAATTCAAGATTTAAAGATAACAAACAATGAGCAAAAGAACGTTTCAACCATCGAAAAGAAAGAGAAGAAATAAGCACGGATTTATGGACAGAATGGCTTCTGCGAATGGAAGAAAAGTCCTTGCTCGAAGAAGAGCTAAAGGAAGACATAAATTGACAGTTTCTTGCGAACCAAGACACAAAAAATAATGTTTGTTTAAACATATATAAAGGCGTTACTGTTATTAGTATCGCCTTTTTTTATATCTCTTAAATAAATATCAACTCGTTAAAGGTTTCAATTACAACAAAACCTTAAATAAAACAACAACACAACAAACTAACTACACAATGCCAAAAGACAATTCAATAAAATCGGTTTTAATAATAGGTTCGGGACCAATTGTTATCGGACAAGCCTGCGAATTTGATTATGCCGGTTCTCAAGCAGCGCGTTCCATTCGTGAAGAAGGCATCGAAGTGATATTGATAAATTCAAATCCTGCAACAATTATGACCGATCCTTCTATGGCGGATCATATTTATTTGAAACCTTTAACTACAAAATCCATCATTGAAATCCTAAAAGCACATCCACAAATTGATGCTGTTTTACCAACAATGGGTGGGCAAACCGCTTTGAATTTATGCTTGGAAGCCGATGAAAAAGGAATTTGGGAAGATTTTGGTGTTCGATTAATTGGCGTTGACATCAATGCAATCAATATTACCGAAGATAGAGAGCAATTCAAACAGCTTTTACATAAAATTAATATTCCAACAGCTCCTGCAAAAACAGCAACTTCATTCCTAAAAGGGAAAGAAATTGCACAGGAATTTGGGTTTCCATTGGTAATCCGTCCGTCATTTACTTTAGGTGGAACTGGTGCTGCTTTTGTGCATACTAAAGAAGATTTTGACGAACTATTAACTCGAGGTTTAGAAGCTTCTCCAATTCACGAAGTCCTGATTGACAAGGCTTTAATTGGTTGGAAAGAATACGAATTAGAACTTTTAAGAGATAAAAATGACAATGTAGTAATCATCTGTTCTATCGAAAATATGGATCCAATGGGAATTCATACTGGTGATAGTATTACGGTCGCGCCTGCAATGACTTTATCGGATACCACGTTCCAAAAAATGCGCGATATGTCCATTTTGATGATGCGAAGTATCGGGAATTTTGCGGGTGGTTGTAACGTGCAATTTGCCGTTTCACCAGATGAAAAAGAAGATATTGTAGCCATCGAAATCAATCCTCGTGTGTCTCGTTCTTCTGCATTGGCCTCAAAAGCAACAGGTTATCCAATCGCTAAAATTGCCTCAAAACTTGCTTTAGGGTATCATTTAGATGAATTACAAAACCAAATTACAAAATCAACTTCGGCTTTATTTGAACCAACTTTGGATTATGTAATCGTAAAAATACCTCGTTGGAACTTCGATAAATTTGAAGGTGCTGACAGAACTTTAGGATTGCAAATGAAATCTGTGGGTGAAGTAATGGGAATTGGTCGTTCTTTCCAGGAAGCCTTACACAAAGCAACACAATCATTAGAAATAAAAAGAAATGGGCTTGGTGCCGATGGAAAAGGATATAAAAACTACGAACAAATTATCGAGAAACTGACTTTTGCGAGTTGGGATCGGGTTTTTGTGATTTATGATGCTATTGCGATGGGAATTCCGTTGAGTAGAATTCACGAAATCACTAAAATTGATATGTGGTTTTTGAAACAATATGAAGAATTATATACTTTAGAAAAAGAAATATCGAAATTCAAAGTTGATACTTTACCCAAAGAATTGCTTTTGGAAGCCAAACAAAAAGGCTTTGCCGACCGCCAAATTGCACATATGATGAGCTGTTTAGAAAGTCAGGTTTATAAATTACGGGAAGAGAAAAATGTAAAACGAGTTTATAAATTAGTTGACACTTGCGCTGCCGAATTTAAAGCAAAAACGCCATATTACTACTCGACTTTTGAAGCTGAGATTGAAAAAGCAAACGGTGAAAAATATGTGGACAACGAAAGTGTTGTTTCCAACAAGAAGAAAGTCGTAGTTTTAGGTTCAGGACCAAACAGAATTGGACAAGGAATTGAATTTGACTATTCTTGCGTTCACGGTGTATTGGCTGCGGCAGAATGTGGCTATGAAACCATAATGATTAATTGTAATCCTGAAACTGTTTCAACAGATTTTGATACCGCCGATAAATTGTATTTTGAACCTGTATTTTGGGAACATATTTACGACATCATTCGTCACGAAAAACCAGAGGGTGTAATTGTTCAATTGGGCGGTCAAACAGCATTAAAATTGGCCGAAAAACTTTCTAAACACGGCATAAAAATTATTGGAACTTCCTTTGACGCATTAGATTTAGCCGAAGACAGAGGTCGTTTTTCAGAGCTTTTAACAGAATTAAAAATTCCATTTCCTCAATTCGGAATTGCAGAAACAGCCGATGAAGCCTCTGCATTGGCAGATACATTGGATTTCCCATTATTGATTCGTCCTTCCTATGTTTTGGGTGGTCAAGGAATGAAAATCGTTATCAACAAACAAGAATTAGAAGAACACGTAATTGATTTATTAAAATCGATTCCTGGAAATAAATTACTTTTAGATCATTATCTTGACGGTGCAATTGAGGCCGAAGCCGATGCCATTTGTGATGGTGAAAATGTGTATATCATTGGAATAATGGAGCACATCGAGCCTTGTGGCGTGCATTCAGGCGATAGTAATGCTACTTTACCGCCATTTAATTTAGGGGAATTGGTAATGACTCAAATAAAAGAACATACCAAGAAAATTGCATTGGCATTGCGAACCGTTGGATTAATCAATATCCAATTTGCCATCAAAGACGAAGTGGTTTATATCATTGAAGCCAATCCGAGAGCCTCTAGAACGGTTCCTTTTATTGCAAAAGCCTATGGCGAACCGTATGTAAATTATGCCACAAAAGTAATGTTGGGACACAATAAAGTAACCGATTTCAAATTCAATCCGCAACTAAAAGGATATGCAATCAAGCAACCCGTTTTTTCATTTAGCAAATTCCACGGTGTAAATAAAGCATTGGGACCAGAAATGAAATCCACTGGGGAAAGCATTTTGTTTATTGACGATTTAAAAGACGACCAGTTTTATGAATTGTATTCCAGACGAAAAATGTATTTGAGTAAATAATATCTAATAAACATTAGAAAGCCTCAAGCAATTGAGGTTTTTTTTTTGTTTAAAACCTACCTAAATAAAATTGAATTTACTTCTGATACTATAATTTGGAGCGAATTGTCCTCTTGTATTTGGAATTGCAATTCCCGCTTTCGGCTCAATCTCTTCGCTTCGCTGCGAGGATACCGCCTTAATCGGGGCTGAGGGAATATTCATTTTCTTGCTTTTAAATTTTGGCTTTTTAAATAAAAATAAATAATACCTTTAAAACATGGTCAACCACGTTGTAGGACGTGGTGTACCACGTTCAATAACCAACTGACCACGTTATAGGACGTGGTAAACCACGTTCAAAACCCAACTGACCCCGTTGGGTAACGTGGTAAACGGAGTTCAGGACGTGGTTGACCCCGTTATTTATAAGAATTATAATAATATTCATAGAAACATAAAACTTTGGGGAGTGCCATTAGATTGTGTAATTACAAATAAAAAGTCCATTTGACGATTTGTAATTTAGTTATAACTATATTTGAAGTTAATACGCAAGTGACTAGCGCCAATCTACCCAAAATTGGGTGTATATGCGCTACTTTGTAGCGCATATATACAAGTTATCTACAACTTTTCCTCCAACCCTCCCATTTGCACTTAAAGTACTGTGATCATTGAATTTATAAAATCAGTAAGAGCAGAATAAAGCACAAAAAAGCAACGAAATACTTGTTTTGTTGTACCCAATGTTGTACCTTCGTATCACGATGCACCCATTTGAAAACCTAGTATTTACAATACTTTCACTCGTTTGCATTACTTTACAAAAGTAGTATAACATTTCTAAATTCCTATTCCTATGGCATCGATTAAATTAATTTTAAGAACACACCAGGTAGACCAAACTGGACACAGCCCTTTGTATATCCGAATTATAAAAGATAGAAAAACGAAATTTATCACTGCTGGAGTAAAGCTCAAAGAGAGCGAGTGGGATGAAGTAAAGCAGAAAGTAAAAAAGAACCATTCTAACAGTGCCCGGATGAATGCTGCATTATCACAAAAGATTGCAGATGCTGAAGGTCAGGTTGCAGATATGGAACGTAAAATCAAAACCGTATCGGTTAAAAAACTAAAAGAAGCCATCAAGGGTAAAGAAGTGCCAAACTTTTTTGAATATGCCAGAAAGAGATTAGAGAAAATCAAAAGTACCGTTTCTTATTCCACTTACAGAGCATACACCTCGCAGGTTGATAAATTTGAAAAATATATGGGAACAAAGGATGTGTATTTTGATGAAATTACCGTAGCACTATTAAACGACTATAAATTTCATTTAGGAGATACTTTAGGCAACGGAGATACAACGCAACGCCTTTCCATAATTGTGCTCGGAACCATATTCAGGGATGCTATTCGTGAAGAAGTAATTCCCGAAACTATGTTTCCATTTAGCAAAATAACCCTCAAAATCAGCTCTTCTAAAAGATTATTTCTTAATAAAGTACAGATTGATGCTTTAACCAATTTAAAGCTCATAGAAGGAAAAAAAGCTATGATGTGGAGAGATTTATTTCTTTTCTCTATTTATGCCGGAGGTTTGCGTTTTAGTGATGTTATCGAAATGCAATATTCTAATTACAATGAAGCTGAACATAAAATCAACAAACACATTCGTAAAACTGGAAGAGTACACCAGTTCAAAATTGGAAAAGTGGCTATCGATATTTTAGAAAAATACAAAAAAGTAAATGCCAATCACGATGATTTTATCTTTCCTATTATTATGGACAAAGAAGGCTATTTGAACAGCGAGGCAAAACGTTATTTTCAAACAGCAGCTTTCAATAAATTGGCAAACTGGCATCTTAAAAAAATGGGTACAAAAATAAATTTACCTTTCGACCTTTCTTTCCATTTATCAAGACACAGCTTTGCGACAAATGCGTTAAATAACGGAATGAGAATTGAGCACGTTTCTAAACTTATGGACCACCGTGACATCAGTACAACTCAAGTATATGCCAAAATCATCAGCGAAGAACTGGATAAAGCTGTAGACAACTATATTTTTTAAATTTCGTGTTAAGTGCTTATTTTATTGACCTTAAACGATTGTTAATAACTTCAACTAAAATCCTTTAACAAGGATTTTTTTTATTTTATAACTTTACAACAAAGTAAACAAGTAATTTTTAAAGCATTCGAAACGAGTGATAAACGAACACTAGTTGAAAACACTAGGACTTCCAAAAAGCAACCAATTTAAAACCGCTTTTAATTACCTTTCAATACTAAATGAATACCAAAAAAAACATACTACAATTTGAATTCAAAGGATCAAAATATGCAAACAGCTCCGTTTGTAGAATTATTGGCAGTGCCTTCGGCTCTGGCCAAAAATCCTTTATTTGATATAATCGTTGAAGAAAAAATCAACATTCAAAACTATTGCAATGCCTTAATTGCAAAAATTCTAGAACTCAAACAATCTCAATTTCCTGCATTTATCGATTATCAATTCAACCAGGTGAAGAACCCGGAAATATGGATATGCAAACTCGAAAAATTATTAGCCAATAATGAAGCTTTTTTCAGCTCCAAAACAGCAATGAGTAGATACAATAAATTGTATTTTTTAATTGAAAAAAAACGCACAGAGCTGGAATCTTCCAGAGTAAAAGAACCAGTTATAAAAACTCCTAAAAAGTTCATTAATGCCGAAAGTGAAGACCGATATTTTTCATTTTATGAATTAAAAAGCAGCTCGAAAAAATCAATGATGACAATCAAAAAATATTGTTGTTAACCAAAGAAATGTTTGAATACCAACAAGCAAATATTGAGTTTATCAATCAAAAAACACCGTTTTACGATGCACAATGCACCAAAGAAATAGAGAATATTTATGCTTTGCAGAAAATACAAGTAGCCATTGAAGAAGCTCAAAAACTAAAATTAAGCAGTCTAATACCAACCAAAAAAATAAAATTTAATGGAAATCTCAACCAATTAGTAGATATGTTCTACCAATTGAATCGTGAACTTTTCATTGAAGGCAAACCTTATATTGACGCAAACACAAATGATCTAGCAGCTTGGATTGTAAATTCCTTTTTAGATAAAGAGGGTAAAGAAATAAGTCCCCTAACTGTCAAAACAATCCTCAAACCTTCCAAAGAGGAAAAACGTCCGAATACCCATAAAAGACTAGACATCGACAAATTGCTTTAAACAAAATGGTCCCCTGGAGACCAAGTGGGGACTAAAAGACTTTTTACAACTTCTCACATTTGCACCATAACAATTTAAAACTTTTAAAAATGGATGCAATTATCTTCACAAGAGACCAGTTCACAGATCTAATGTCAAAATTAGACACTATTCAATCTCAAATTTCTATCAAGGCTGACCCAAAGAAAGAAACCTTTCTGGACAATCAAGAATTCCTGCTTCTGATGAAAATTTCAAAACGTACAGCTCAAACCTGGAGAGACGAAGGTAAAATTTCATTTAGTCAAGTTGGTAACAAAATCTACTACAAACTCTCGGATGTTGAAAAACTCCTTACGGAGCATTACAACAAATCCTTTAAAGGAAGATAGTATGAACAGCTGCAACGGAACCTGTGAAAGCTGTGATTGTAAACCAAAAAAGTTAATCAATCCGATTTTCTCCGTCCTGGGGATTTGGAAGCGAGCGTCAATCAATCGAAATATCCGTAAAATGAAAAGCTGTTTGAGCGAAGCGAGTTCTTTTCATTTAGGATATGAGATTGTTATTGACCGCTGAAAATTCCAAGACTTGATTTTTTTGTTTCTTTTTTTATCAAGAAAAAAAGAAAGATAAACCATTAATAACAAAACAATGATAACAGTCTTCAAGAATTTCAACGAAGTAGTTGAACACAAATCAATTCCGATAATCTTAGATGAAATCCGCACCGGAAAATACAAACCCGGCATCATTTACTTACGTAAATCACTTGCTGAAAACAAAACAGAAGCATACAACAAAGCTAAAAAATCACTTCCAGCATTCACACCTTCTGGAAAGTTTGTTGGAGGTCGTAAATTAGAATTCCTAGCGGATTATTCAAGTTACATCATTTTGGATATTGACAAATTAAGTGCTGCTGATTTGCAAAATGCAAGGAACCTAGCTGCACAAAGTGAGTTCACCTATGCGTGTTTCATTAGCCCATCAGGCAATGGATTAAAAATTCTAGTAAAAATAAATTCCGACAAAGCCAATCACAAAGAAGCTTTTCTATTGGTACAAGCGCATTATGAGGCTATTTTAAAACTGGAAATCGACAAATCAGGCAAAGATGTAACAAGACTATGCTTCTATTCCTGGGATGAAAACCTATATCTAAATGAAAATGCAACTGTATTTGCGAGTGAAGTTATAGAAGCTGTCATTGCGAACGAAGTGAAGCAATCTCTTCCAGACAACCAACAACCGACAACCAACAACAGCGATGCCATCTACAATCACTGCGTAAATTTCACTGAAAAAAAAGTGCAATTTGTGAATGGTAGTCGCAACGTATTTGTTCATCAATTAGCCTGCAATCTAAATCGAAAAGGTGTTTCATTAAACGAAGCATTGGGATACATTCTAACCGATTTTGGCTATGATGAAAAAGAAGTAACCCAAGCGGTCAATAGCGCTTATGGAAACTTGCACGAATTCGGAACGAATGAAAAGTCCAAAATTGTCATCCCGAGGAACGAGGGAACTCCTTCGCAAAAGGCTATAACAGAAGATGAAGACGATGAAGAAACACTACGAATTACACCTATCGACAAACTCGAAAACTTCCTATCAACAAGATATATATTCCGTCACAACATCGTTTCCGGAAAATTAGAATTTAAAATAGTAAGTTCTAATCGGTCGCGTCTCCCTTCCCTTCGGGGAGGGTTGGGGTGGGGAGTAATGAATGATTTTATAGAAAATTCAATGCTTCGAGAATGTCTAAAAGGTCGAATTAAAACCAATTTATCTTCATTACGAAACTTATTGTATTCTGATTTTTGTGAGCTGTTCAATCCATTTGAAGATTACTTCTACAACTTACCAAATTATGAACCAGATAGCTCCCTCCCCTTTGGGGAGGGCTGGGGTGGGGCTGATTATATTACCGAATTAGCCAACACAATAACAACCACAAAACAAGACCTTTGGCAGCAATGTTTCAAAAAATGGTTGGTCGCAATTGTGGGTTGTGTACTGGATGAAAAAGTAATCAATCATACAGTTATTGTCTTCAGTGGCAAACAAGGATTAGGAAAAACAACTTGGGTGGAGAAGCTCGTTCCAAAGCAATTGAAAGAGTATTTATTTTCTGGAACCATAAACCCGAACAACAAAGATACTTTAGTTCAACTAGC
Organism: Bacteroidota bacterium; assembly: GCA_947466955.1. GTDB lineage: Bacteria > Bacteroidota > Bacteroidia > Flavobacteriales > Flavobacteriaceae > Flavobacterium. The sequence continues at coordinate 15,088 of CANIFM010000012.1, read as the reverse complement.
GGAATGTATGTTAATTAATTTGGACGAACTCGAAAACTTAAACCGTTCTGAAATTGGATCACTAAAAGAAATCATCACCAAAACCCAAATCAGGATGCGAAAAGCCTACGTTCACAACAACGAAACTATGCCAAGACGCGCATCATTTGCAGGAAGTGTCAATACAGCACAGTTTTTGAACGATAGTACAGGAAGCAGACGATTTCTTTGTTTCGAGTTGGAAGGAATAAAATACCAACACGATGTAGATATTAATATGGCTTTTTCACAAGCTTTGTTTCTTTTCAAAAGTGGATTTAGATTTTGGTTTGACCAGGAAGAAATCAAATCAATAACCGAGAATAACGAACAATACCAATTGCATAGTCCAGAAGAAGAATTGCTTTTAACGTGGTTTGAACCTTGCGAAAGAAACAAGGCTAATATTTTTCTTAATGCTTCGCAAATAGCAGCCAAATTGGCTGAAAAAGCTAAAATCAATATTACAGATGGAACAATAAACAAGTTAGGAAAAGCACTCAAAAAACACAACTTCATAAGACTAAAAAAGAACGGCATAGCAGTGTACGCTTTAATAGAAAACACTTGGGAAGAAGTAGATAACAAAAACAAAGTTGTTGAAGAATAAAACAAAAATTATTAATTTGTGAATTCGTGGCTAATCATTTTTTTTAGTCACGAATTCATTTTTTTTAAACCAAATTCAATAAATAATAATCCGTGCTAATCTGTTTAATCCGTTTAATCTGTGTGCTGTTTTATCAATCCGAAATTCATAATTTATAATTCAAAATTTATAATTATCATTTTACTTCATTTTACATCATTTTCATAGGGCAGGCAAGGTAACCAAAAAACGCAACAAACATTTATTGTTTTTTTTCTTTTCAAACAATCGGGTAACATAAGACCAGTTCAAAGTAAATTAATAAAGTAGTCGTTCCACTTTGCACCCAAACAGCCATATAAATCTGATTTTTATTTTCTAAAAAAATAAAATATCTTTTACTCTAAATTTGGTTACCCTCCTTGCCCTAAATTTATTTTCACTTTTTTGCAGTATTTTTCTTTCTTTTACGGCTTTCCTCATTTTTCTTTCCATTGCTTTTTCATATATTTACACACTATCATAAAATAGTTTCTTTTTAAAGAAAAATTTAATAAATAAAAAGTAGTTTAAAACTAGTAATGAATCAAGTTAAATGACTGACAATAGAAACCAAAACCCAGAACAAATTGCTCGAGATAAAATTGACAAAATGCTTGTTTTGGCAGGATGGATTGTTCAGTCTAAAGACAAAGTAAATTTATCCGCTGGAATTGGAATAGCACTTCGAGAAACCAATACCGAATCAGGATCTGCTGATTATATTCTTTTTGTTAATTCAAAAGCAGTTGGGGTTATTGAAGCAAAAGCAGAAGACCTTGGTTATAAATTATTGCAAGTAGAAGAGCAATCTTCTAGATATTCAACAGATGCTATAAAAATCGGTAAATATACTTTGGATAATGTAAAGCCTTTTGTATATGAAAGTACTGGAACAATAACTAGGTTTACAGATTACAGAGATCCTAAACCTAGAGGAAGAAATGTATTTTGGTTTCATAAACCTGAAACAATTGCGGAATGGATTAAAAAAGGAAAATCACTTAGAGAAAGACTTTTATCATTACCCGCTTTGGATCCAACTGGGCTTCGCCCTGCGCAAATCAAAGCAGTTGAAAATTTAGAACATTCTTTTAAGAAAAATCGCCCTAAAGCCTTAATCCAAATGGCTACGGGTGCTGGTAAGACATTTACAGCAGCTACTTTTGTTTACAGATTATTGAAACATGTTGATGCAAAACGAATCTTATTTGTTGTAGACACCAAAAACTTGGGTGAACAAGCGGAACAAGAGTTCATGACTTTTCAACCCAATGATGATAATCGTAAATTCACGGAACTTTATAATGTACAAAGATTAAATTCAAGTTACATTGCTTCAGATAGTCAAGTGTGTATATCTACAATTCAACGTTTGTATTCTATTTTAAAAGGAGAAGAACTAGACGAAAGTGCAGAAATGGAAAATCCAGAAGAAAATTCATGGATGCAACAGCAAATAAATAAAAAAGCAGCCCTTCCAGTTGATTATACTCCAAAAGTTCCAATTGAGCAATTTGACTTTATTGTTATTGACGAATGCCATCGTTCCATTTATAATTTGTGGAAACAAGTATTAGACTACTTTGACGCCTCCTTGATTGGATTAACAGCTACGCCAGATAAACGCACATTTGGGTTTTTTAACGAAAATGTGGTAAGCCAATACACCTACGAAGAATCAGTAACAGATGGTGTAAACGTGCCTTACGAAGTGTATACTATTGAAACTGAGATTTCGCAAAATGGCGAAACCATTAAAGCAGGTTGGTTTATTGATAGAAGAGATAAATTAACTCGCGCAAAACGTTGGCAACAAGAAGACGAAGATACAGAATACAAACGAAATGATTTGGATAAAAAAGTGGTCAATCCCAGTCAAATTAGAAACATTATTCGAGAATATAAAAGAGCTTTAAAAGCAGAAATTTTCCCAAATCGTCTCGATAAAGATGGTGAATATGAAGTGCCTAAAACGTTAGTTTTCGCTAAAACAGACAGCCATGCCGATGATATAATAAAAATCATTCGAGAAGAGTTTGATGAAGGGAACGACTTCTGTAAAAAAGTAACCTACAAAGCAGAGGAGGACTCTAAATCAGTCTTAAACCGTTTTCGAAATTCATACTATCCTCGTATTGCTGTAACTGTTGATATGATTGCAACAGGCACCGATGTAAAACCTTTAGAAGTGTTGCTTTTTATGCGTGATGTAAAAAGTGTCAATTACTTTGAGCAAATGAAAGGAAGAGGTACTAGAACTATATCTAATGATTCCCTTCAGAAAGTTTCGCGTACAGCCAAAAGCAAAACACACTTTGTGATTGTAGATGCCGTTGGTGCTACTAAATCTAAAAAGACCGACAGCAGGCCTTTAGAAAGAAAACCTACTATACCTATGCGAGATTTATTAGGTGCAGTAACTATGGGAATTGCAGAGGAAGATTTATTTTTGTCCTTAGCAAACAGATTAATACAATTGGATAAACAAATAACCGATAAGGAAAAAGATAAATTATTAGAATTCTCCGGTGGTAAAAACTTAAAGCAAATTACAAAAGAATTAATTACAGCTTACGACCAAGATGAAATAGACAGCTTGGCAAAAGTTGAAATAGACAAAATTCCAAGGCAAGACTTAACACCTGCTCTAGTTGAAGAAGCTAAAAAAACAGCCCAAGAACAATTAATCGCAGCTGCTGCTAAAACTTTTAATGGTGAACTAAATAACTATTTAGACAATGTCCGACGTGAACACGAGCAGATTATCGACAGTGTAAATATTGACACCGTTACCAAATCAGAATGGGATACTACCTCAATAGATAAAGCAACAGAAATTGTAAAAGATTTTAGCGAATATTTAGAGCAACACAAAGACGAAATTAAAGCATTGAGTATTTTCTATAATCAACCCTATAATCGAAGAGAAATTACTTTTAAAATGATTCAGGATGTGTTTAGTAAATTGGCTTTAGAAAAACCAGTATTGGCTCCAGATTATGTTTGGAGTGCTTACACAGCTTTAGAAAATGTAAAAAGCGACCAACCCAAAGATGAATTAACAGCCTTAGTTTCATTAATCCGCAGAGCTTGTGGTATAGACAAAGAACTTAAAGGATTTGACAAAACAATTGACGAAAACTTTAAAAACTGGATATTTAAACAAAATGCCGGTAAACACAACCGTTTTACCAACGAGCAAATGGATTGGCTACGAATGATTAAAGACCATGTAGTGAGTAGTTACCATATAGAATTGGACGATTTAGATTACACACCATTTGACAGCCAAGGTGGCAGAGGAAAAATGCACCAATTATTTGGAGACCAAATGAAGGATATTATTAACGAACTTAATGAAGTATTAGCAGCATAATGAGAGAAGATTGGACAGAATGTTGCTTCGAAGATATATTAGATTACGAACAACCTACAAAATATATAGTAAATAGTACTAACTATAACGATGCTTATGAAATGCCTGTACTAACAGCAGGAAAATCATTTATAAAAGGATATACCAATGAAACAGAAGGTATATTCGAAAATTTACCGACTATCATTTTTGATGATTTTACCACAGCATCGCAGTATGTTGATTTTAAATTCAAAGTAAAGTCATCAGCAATGAAAATCTTGGTGCCTACAAGTAAATTGGTAAATATGAGATTTGCTTTTTATTGTATGCAAGTCAATCAAATAAGGAATGACACTCATAAAAGATATTGGATTTCAGTATATGCAAAAAAGATTTTTTTATTGCCTTCTTTAGTAGAACAAAAAGCAATTATTTCTAAAATAGAAGAACTCTTCAGCGATTTAGACAAAGGTATTGATGATCTAAAAAAAGCAAAAGACCAATTGGTAATTTATAGACAAGCCGTTTTGAAAAAAGCGTTTGATTTAGATTCTAAAAAGTATAAAATTGAAAAAATATGTAAGGAGATATTTGCAGGTGGTGATAAGCCAAAAGATTATTTTTCTGCAACAAAAACAAAAGAATTAACTATTCCAATTATAGCAAATGCTGTAGAAAAAAAAGGGCTTTATGGTTATACAAAAATGGCAAGAGTTACTGAAAAAGCCATTACAATTGCAGGAAGAGGAAGTGGAACTGGACATGTAGTACTCCGAAATGAACCATTTTTTCCAATTGTAAGATTAATTACTATAATTCCAAATTTTGACATAGTTGCAATTGAATATTTAATGTACTTTTTAAAAAACTTGAATATAAAAGGAAGCGGTAGCGCAATTCCTCAATTGACTATTCCGATGGTTAAAGGATTTGAAATCTATCTTCCATCAATACCTATTCAACGCCAAATCGTAAAAGAAATTGAATCTCGCCTATCCGTTTGCGATAAGGTAGAGCAAAGCATTATAGAGAGTTTAGAAAAAGCAAAAGCGTTAAGACAAAGTATACTCAAAAAAGCTTTTGAGGGCAAATTGCTTTCTGCTACAGAAATAGCAAGATGCAAAAAAGAAACAGATTATGAATCAGCTTCGGTTTTATTAGCAAAAATCAAAGCAGATAAAAAGAAAAAATAAGTTATGGCAAAAAAACATACTCCAGAACAGCTAATGATGTTAGCTATTGAAGAAATGAAAAAGTCAGTACCAGATAATGGGAGAGGTGATAATAAAATCAATCCAAAGGTTGGTGCAGTTTTAGCTACTCCTGATGGAGAAATTTTGAGTACAGCCCATAGAGGAGAGTTAAGAGATGGTGATCACGCTGAGTTTACTGTTCTTGAACGAAAGAATCGAGATAAGAATGTAACAGGAATGGTAGTTTACGCTACTTTAGAGCCTTGTGCACCAGGTGCTCGTAATCATCCTAAACTTTCTTGTGCAGAACGTATTTTTAATGCTAGAATAGGAAAAGTATATATTGGTTATATTGATCCAGATCCAACAGTAGCTGGTGAAGGAAGAGACTTTTTAAAAGATAGTGGTATTGAAGTTGATTTTTTCCCTAAACATTTGCAAGATCAAATCTATGAAGAAAACAAACAATTTTTCGATCAGGCAGAAATCCGAGCGAAAGAAGAAAAACAAAAACAGTTTGAATCTCCAACTAAACCTTTCGAACAAGCACTAGCTCAATTTGAAGTAGATGCATTATCTGATGAGGCTCAAAATGACATGATTACAAGAATGTCACTTCCATATAAACCAGGTAGTGAAGGTTTTTATCAATTTTTGGCGGAATTAAATTTATTAGCAAAACCCAAAAACTCTAAAGTTTATAAACCAACAGGTTTAGGATTGTTGTTATTAGGTAGAAATCCTCAATTAACTTTTCCTCAATCTAGAATCAAGTTTACAATTGAAAGAGAGAATCAGGAACCTTTTACACCAGAAATTGAAGGGCCAATTTTGTTAATGCCTAAAAAAGTAGAAGATTTATTGGACGCAGCATTTTTAACTGAAATAAACAGAGAAGGTTTCCATAGAGAAGAATTGACTAAAGTATCAAAAACACTACTCAGAGAATTAATTATCAATGCAATTGTGCATCGAGACTATTCTATTGAAGGTGCACAAATAAAAGTAATTGCCAGCGAAGATAAAATCGAAATTTGGAGCCCAGGCAAACCGTTATTTAGTATTGATAAGTTTAATTCATTTGATGTTCCATCTCAAAGTAAGAATCCAAAAATTGCATACATATTTTACAAAACAAAATTGGTTGAAGAACGTAATATTGGAATGAAAGAACTAAAAGCATATAGAGACAATAATAAGGTAAAATCTCCTTCTTTTAGAATGGAAGAATCTTATTTTGTCACAACTGTCTTCAGGGCTTCGGTTAATAATGAAGTATTTTTGCTTTCTCCAGAAGAACAGAACAATCCTTTGCTTAATGTGCTAAATGAAAAACAAATACAACTTTACCGATATGTTGTTGAAAATGGGCCAGTAAGTTCAGGTGATTATGCTAAAGTTATCGGCAAATCGGACCGGACTATCAGAAATTATTATAAAGGTATGGAGAAAGTATTAAAACAAGAAGGTTCAGGACCAGCAACAAAATATGCTTTAATAGAATAAATTGATTTGTGGAAAGATTATCCGGAAAAAACAAAGCACAATCCGGAAATTTTCCGGATAAATATTTAAAACAGAAATACTATCCGGAAAAAACTATCCGGTAACCGGAAATTACCGGATAACAATTAATTATGATATTAGTAGTTGTTTTTTTACCGGACGTTACCGGAAAGCATTTGGCAAACGGCATTTTACGGTAATTAAAATTAATTACTAGACATTACCGGACAAAAAAAGACACTCTTTTAAATGATTACCGGAAGTTACCGGATAACACAAATAAAAAAGAAAGTTCGTGATGCTGTAAATGATGCTGTAAATGATGCTGCAAGTGATGCTGTAATTAACAGACTAATAAACGAAGTGCTACTGTTAATAGTAGAAGATGGTAAAAGCTTAAAAAACTTTATGCTTGCTTTTGATGTAGCTAGAGCAACTATGCAAAGAGATATAGCATTATTAAAAGCACATCAATTTGTGGTTTTCGGTGGAGCAGCAAAATCAGGTGTTTATAGATTAGCAGAAGAATTTAAATTAAAAATAAATCAGTAGTTCGACAGATTTTAGGATTAGAAATAAACTCGGAAAATCAATTCGAAAAAATAAGATATTAATGATATGATTTCACAAAGTAATAAAAGAATATGGATATAGCACCAGACAAACAGAACATAGATAGAGTTTTTTCAAATACCACTTATCACATAGATTTTTATCAACGTGACTATAAATGGACTTCCGAGCCAGTGTTACGTTTACTAGATGATGTTTTTTTTATGTTTAATCAAGAATATGAAAAATACAGTTCATTAGAACCAAGTACAGAAACCATTATGGCAAAATACTCTTGGTATTATCTTAACACTTATGTTACTAACATTATTGATGGAAAGGTATATGTAGTAGATGGTCAACAACGTTTAACTACACTTACCATTTTATTAATTAAATTACATAATAAAGCTAAAGAGCTGGAATGTGATAGTGACTTTACAGAGTGGATTAATAGTAAAATTACAGGGTTTAGCGGTGGTAAAAGATCGTATTGGATGAATCACGAAAAATCTATAGAAGTACTTAAGGATTTATTCGAAAACAAAAAAGAACATAAGGAAATTGACACATCAGCGTCTATTACCTCTGTTAATTTAGTTGCTAATTATGGTACTATTTCAAAATATATTGATGAGCAATTATCAGACAAACACCGTTTCCAAACATTTGTGTATTTCTTTTTATATAGATTAGTACTTATTAATCTTGCTGTTGAACAAACAGAAGTACCAATGGTTTTTGAAGTAATTAATGATAGAGGAGTTCGCTTAAAGCCTTATGAAATTCTAAAAGGAAAACTATTGGGTCAAATTGATAAATTGGAATTAGCTAAGTTCAATTATAATCATCTTTGGGAAAGCAGAGTGAATCAACTTAATAATTTTAAAGAAGATGAAATCGATACTTTTTTCAGGTATTATCTAAAAGCAAAATACTCCAATAGTCGAAAAGAAGGAACTTTGTTTGATGGTGATTATCACCGTGAAATGTTTACTAATAAAATGAATGAAACATTACAATTAAATCATAATTCAGCTGCAGTAAAAAATTTCTTAGATACAACGTTTACTTATTACAGTTCACTATACATCAAAGTATTTAATGCATATAAAAAACAGGATAAACAATTTCCATCTGTTTTCATTAACAAGTTGAATGAAATGGACGGACAGTTTATGTTGATTTTGTCTTCTTGCAAAATAAATGACCCGCAAGAAGATGCTAAGATTGAGAAAGTTGCTTATGAAATTGATCGTATGTTTTCTTTTTTACAATTACAAAACTCTTACGATAGTAATGCTTTTTACGAATTACTTTACAAAATTTCAGAAGAGATTAGAGATGGGAATATTGAAACAATAAGGACAGTATTTGATAAATATTTATTTGCTGAATTAGAGAAAAGAAGAAACTCGCTAGTTACTGATGGGTTGCAATATGCTTTTTTTAGAAATACAGGAATAAATTTAAATACTCGTTTTAAACGATACTATTTTGCAAGAATTGAACAATTCTTTAGTGAAAACTTGAATTTAGGAATGAAACACAATATTGAAGATTTAGTTTCTAAAACAGGTTCAAAAACAGGTTTCCATATAGAACATATTTTATCCCACAACGAAGAAAATAAAACTCTTTTCAATAATGATTTAGATTTGTTTGAACAAGAAAGAAATCGACTAGGGGGAATTTTGTTACTAAAAGGAAGAGATAATATTTCAAGTAATAACGAACCCTATTCTGACAAACTAAAATCGTACGCTAATACACTTTACTGGAATGAAACATTACGTGAGGATACTTATAAATCAAAGCTTGATATGAAAGATTTAAAAAGTAAGTATGATTTAGATTTAAAACCTTTCAATCAATTTGGCAAGGAAGAATTGGAAACCAGACAAAAAACACTTTTTGAATTAACAAAAATAATTTGGAACTAATATGACAGACTCAAGTATAATATCAAAAATTTGGAACCTAGCTAGTGTATTGCGTGATGATGGAGTTGGGTATGGTGATTACCTGGAACAAATTACCTATTTGCTATTTCTTAAAATGGCAGATGAATTAAATAAACCACCTTATGGTAAAGGACTAGATTTCCCAAGACTAAAAGATGTAGAAGGAAATGAAATTGAAGATGCTGAAACTTGCGACTGGGAAACACTTTCTAGCAAAAGAGGTGCAGAATTAGAATCGTTCTATAGTCAATTACTTAGAAGTCTTTCTACTGAAAAAGGAATGTTAGGTCAAATTTTTACTAAAAGCCAAAATAAAATTCAAGATCCATCAAAGTTGTTAAAAGTTATTGATTTAATCAATAAAGAAAATTGGAACTTAATGGGTACTGATATCAAAGGTAAAATTTACGAAGGATTATTAGAAAAGAATGCCATTGACAGTAGCGGTAGTTCAGGTGCAGGTCAGTATTTCACACCAAGAGCATTAATCAAAGCTATTGTTGCCTGCATTCAACCAAAACCTATGAAATCTATTGCAGATCCAGCATGTGGCACTGGAGGTTTTTTTCTAGCAGCTTATGATTGGATAGTTTCAAACAACAAACTAGACCGTGATGAAAAAGCATTTCTTAAAAACGATACTTTTTATGGAAATGAAATTGTAGCCAATACGAGAAGAATGTGTTTAATGAACATGTACTTACATAATATTGGTGAGATAGATGGCAATACTCCAATAAAATCAACCGATGCTTTAATTTCAGATGATGGATTAAGAGTAGATTATGTTTTGGCAAATCCTCCATTTGGAAAGAAAAGTAGTATGACTATTACCAATGAAGAAGGAGATGCAGAAAAGCAAGACATGAGTTACAACCGTCAAGACTTTTGGGAAACAACTTCGAACAAGCAATTGAACTTTTTGCAACATATCAAAACGATGTTAAAAATTAATGGTGAAGCAGCAGTTGTTTTACCGGATAATGTTTTGTTCGAAGGTGGTGCAGGTGAAGAAGTGCGTAAACAACTATTAAAAACAACAGAACTACACACTATTTTGAGATTACCTACTGGGATTTTCTATGCACCAGGAGTAAAAGCAAATGTGTTATTTTTTGATAATAAACCAGCAAGTAAAGAAGCATGGACAAAAGATATTTGGTTTTATGATTACAGAACAAATATTCACCATACGCCAAAGAAACGCACCATGACAATGCAACATTTGGAAGAGTTTATCAAACTTTACAATCCAGAAAACCGAAATAAAAGAACCGAAACATGGTCTGAAGATAATGAAGAAGGAAGATGGAGAAAATACAATTACAATGAGATTATTACAAAAGATAAAACTAGCTTAGATATCTTTTGGATAAAAGACAAGAGTTTAACAGACCTAGACAACTTACCTGACCCTGACATATTAGCTAATGAGATTATTGAAAATATTGAAGCTGGTTTAAATAGTTTTAGAGAAATCATGGAAACTATAAATGGGAATGAAGAGTAGAAATTTTGTTTTAAATAATCTAGAAAAGACTTTTTTAAAAAATAAAGGTTTTATCATTTAATGTAAAAAAATAAAGAAAAATAAAAATTAATATAATTTATGTAAATATGAAAAATATAGTTGAAGGATTTATTGCAATGCTAAAACGTGAAGGTAATTCTGATTTTAGAAGCGAAATGTTTGATAGGAATGACAGGTCTCAAATGGAATCTACAACCTTTGATGAATTATTTGACAACTATGGTAGCGGAATGGATATGAATTTTTTTCCAAGCGAAAATAAAGGAGCATGCCGCGAAGTAGCAATGTTTGTTAGTTTTCACAAACCTGCATTTGGTGTAAAATTCAAAAAAGACCAAATGATACCATTAGATGATGTATTGAGAAAATTAGTTCAACAAGTATTAGGTACCTGTTATCCTCAAAACAAAAAAATAATCTTGCTTACTGATAAAGTGGATACTGAAATTTTCGAGCCTTGGCTTGGCAATCTTCAAGCTATAGAAAGAATGGGAATGGAAATTCAAATTTTCTATTTAAACAGTAATGGTATTCCAAAATCAGCAAATGAAATTGTTGGACTTTGATTAGTTTAAATTAAAAATTACGATGATGTATAAAGATTATGCTGAAGAATATTTTAAACTAGGATTAAAACCAACATGTATTTCATATATAAAAACTAAATATAATATTAATGAGACTAATCCTGAAAAATCCCCCTGTCATTCATGGCGCAGGTGGCAAATAAGAACGCCTGAATTAACTGAAATCCAAAATCTGCCCTGGGGTGTTTCAAATGGTATTGGGACTGTTTTAGGCTATACAAATAGATGTATTGATATAGACAATTGCAATGACATTTCGGTTTTACATGAATTTTTAAGAGAATTATGTTTGCCTGAAAATTATGAATGGGCAGTTAAAACACCAAATGGCTTTCATATTCATATTATTTCAGCACCATTGCCTTTTGTAACTGATAAAGAACTACAAGAGGGTGTTTTAGCTTTATTACCGAATGATTCTTCTAAAAATAAATTTAAAAGAATTGAAATGAGATGGGCACACCATGCAGTACTTCCTCCTACCGTTATAAACGGTATTCCCTATGAATTTGTTTTTCTTCGTGAAGATGCAATCCCTTCAAATAAACCACAAGGCATAAATGCTAATACTTTGTTTTGCTTTTTAGTCAAATACTGCGGTTATAATAATGAAAATTTAGTTATTAATAATATTAACTTTAAGTTAACTGAACTTTCAGGAGGTAGTAAATCTATCTCAGCTCACAAAGTATCAAACTTCAGTTTAGATTATGAACAAAATATAGATAATAGTGAATTTATTGGTTATTTTAATTCAAATAATTATAACCATCCACCTATTTTCATTGATATTGAAACAACAGGCCTAATACAAGATCAAACAGATTATGATAAATATCCTAGAATAATTCAAATAGCAGCCTCTTTGGATTGGCGGGACAGAAAAATTATTATTAATAATTATATAAAACCGAATGGATTTTCAGTACCTATAGAAATCGAGCAATTAACAGGTATTACTAATTCATTTTTAATAGAATTTGGTATACCAATACATGAGGCTTTATTATCTTTTAGTGAAGTTGAAATGTCAAACCCTATAATATGTTATAATGCTGATTTTGATATTTCTATATTAGATAGTGAATTCATAAGATTAAAAAATAACTTTTCATACATTAGAAATACTTTACGAGATGGTTCACAAATTTTTTGCTTAATGAAAAAAATTAATTCGGTATTTGGTGGTAAATACCTCAAATTAACCGATGCTTATGAATTGCTTTTTAAAGATAATATACCTGTAAAAGCCCATAATGCAGTAAATGATTTGGAAATACTAATGGACTGTTTTAATATAATGGAGCTTTACGGATATATAAAATGGGAAAATAAAGGAAGGACATTAGTTTAATACAAAAACGATAATATAGATGTATTAAATTGAGTAATAAATTCGATTATATTTATAACAAATCAATCCCCAAGTAGAATAAATGGAAATATTAATTAGAAATTACTTTTAAATAATATAAAAATCATTTTTTTTCAAGCATCAAACTCTTTTAAAAGTGAAACATGTCATTTTATTTTAATTTTTAAATCATCTTTTTTAAGAACCAAAAACATCGGAAAAAATGAATCAATATTTAAATTATTTTACTAATTATCCAAATAAAATTTTAAATTTCATAATATCCAATAATATAATAGATGCAACTACAGCTAGATATTATGAGGATGTATTTACTAAATTTTCAATGATGGCCATTATAGAAAATAAGGTGATTTTTGAAAAAGATTATTTTGAAAAAGAGAAATACGATTTTTATGGTATGGATAATTATTTTTTTGTAACAATTAAAAGTTACCGAGAATATGAATCAAATTATAAAAAGTATATAAATCTAAAAGATGATATTATTAAGAATTTTGATGTTTATAATATAAGATGTGATTCAGGGTTCCATATAAATAAATCTCAATTTCAATATTTTTTAAGTAGATATGAAAACAGTGACTGCATATATTGGAGTACCCTTTGTATGAATAAATCTTTATATTTCACAGAAAAAATAATCTCAAAATATGACCGTATTCTATGTTGGGAAGCCTTGCAATATTCTGGAAATCTTAATTGGAATTTTGAATTAATTGAATCAAAAAAAGATACTCTTAATTGGATGGTAATATCTAGTTATGAATTTCTTGTATGGGACATAGACGCTATTGATAAATATAAAGAGTATTTGATATTCTCTTTAGGTGAAGGTTGGAGAAAAAAGTCTCAAAGTTCGACTAGAAATCAAAAAGGACAATGGTTTGAAATTAAACCAAAAATTTTACAAAAAAATCTTTTTAATTTTAAACTTAAAGGAAGTATTAGTTTGTGCGAAACAATATCCTGGTCAATTGAAATTATAGATAAATTTTATGATTATTGGGATTGGGAAGAATTATGTTTAAACAAGGGAATAAAATGGGATGATATTTTAATTGATAAATATATTTCTAAAATAAACTTTAAAGCACTAAGTTCAAATCCATCTGTAAAATGGTCTATCGGATTAATCCAGAAGTATCTTAACAATTGGGATTGGTCTGAACTAAGTACTAATAATGGTATTAATTTTGACTATGAAATGCTTTTACAATTTGAAGATTTATGGCATTGGAAACCAGAAACGAATAATTGGTATTGGGACGAATTTAAAGAAGATAATAATAAAAAATCTTTATCTAATAATAGAAACATAATTTGGAGTTTAAAAATTGTAGAAAAATTTTATGATAAAATTGATTTCTGGAGAATATCTCTTTATGGTATTATTGAAGAAAATATTATAATTAAATATTCAAATGAATTTGACCGGAAAGAAGAATGCGGATGGGAAAATTACAAATGGAGTGACTTTAGAGCAACTGAAAAGATTTACAAGAATGGTTGGGAGAATTTAAAAGTAAATCCTCATGCAAAATTTAGCATTGGTTTGATTGATTTTTTTTTAAATTATAAAACAAGTATAACATTTTCTGAGGGTAACCTAGCTCACGATGGGGTAATAATTCAAGAAGATATATCATTGCTTGAATTATTTAAAGAAAAAGAATTTTCAGGTTTAACTATTGATTTTGTAATGTTAAATGACATTAAATGGGGTTATATTTTCTTTAATAACGATTTTGTGAATTATCAATTATTACAAGAGTCTATTAAGCCAATTTTTACAAATAAATTTTCTATTGAATTACTTAATAACTTAAAAAAAATACTATAGGTAAATCAAAAATAGAATTACTCGTTTTGTAGTCATTATCTCATACAGCTGCGCAAAATTCTCATTTATTCCAAGTATTCCTAAACTCACAGCTGCCGTTTGCTTCATTTCAATAATGACTATTTTCAAAGCTATTATTGATTTACTTTTAGATTTACAGTAAGTCGTTAAAATCAAAGAAGTTAAACTTTTTTATAATAGTGCACCATATAACTCTAAATTGATTATTTTTGCATAGTGAACAAATCAGTAAACATAGCAACAATTTTTCCCAAACACTTATTTTGGGATATGGATTATAGTAAACTTAATCTTTCCAAAGACAAGTCTATTATTATCCCAAGGGCTTTGTTTGCAACAACTCCAGAAACATTTGAAACAGATATTCAAAAATTAGAAGAATTATATTCTACTAAAGATATTGTTAAATACTTAAAATTAACAACAGAAAATATCAGTAACAAAGTTTGTATAAGTGTGGCAAAAAGATACAATGTAAAACCATTTCTTCGTTTTTCACTATAATTTAT
>CANIFM010000011.1 GCA_947466955.1 Bacteroidota bacterium | reverse complement strand
AGTGCGGATAATAGGACTCGAACCTACACGCCTTGCGGCACCAGATCCTAAGTCTGGCATGTCTACCAATTTCACCATATCCGCAAAATTGTGAGTGCAAATGTAAAAATTTATTATGAATTATGACCCATAAAAAAATAAATATTTTTTATTTTTTGAATTGGTGAAGCAATTATAAATTATAAATTATTTCAAACTCTTTTTCGTATTTTTGGACTTCTAAAAAACTACTAAATTATGAATACAATAAAAGCGTATGTTCAAGAAAACAAAACTCGCTTCATAAATGAGTTAATCGAATTATTAAAACTACCCTCTGTAAGTGCCGATGCCGCTTATTCTCAAGATGTTATCAATACTGCCGATGCGGTAAAAGTGAGCCTTGAAAAGGCAGGTTGCAACTTTGTAGAAATTTGCGATACTCCCGGATATCCAATTGTTTTTGGCGAACATATTATCGATAAAAATCTTCCTACAGTTCTTGTTTATGGACATTATGATGTGCAACCGCCAGATCCAATGGAATTATGGACTTCGCCACCCTTTGAACCCGTAATAAAAACTACCGAAATTCACCCCGAAGGAGCTATTTTTGCCCGAGGAGCGTGTGATGACAAAGGGCAAATGTACATGCACGTCAAAGCATTTGAATATATGATTGCCAATAAAAATTTACCATGCAACGTGAAATTTATGATTGAAGGTGAAGAAGAAATTGGTTCTAAAAGTCTGAGCTGGTTTGTAGAACGCAACCAAGAAAAACTAAAATGCGACGTAATTCTGATTTCTGATACAGGAATGATTTCTAATCAACAACCTTCTATAACTACTGGTTTACGAGGTTTGAGCTATGTAGAAGTGGAAGTTACAGGTCCAAATCGCGACTTACATTCGGGATTGTATGGCGGTGCAGTTGCCAATCCAATCAATGTGCTTGCTAAAATGATTGCATCTCTTCACGACGAAAATAACCATATTACGATTCCTGGTTTCTATGATAATGTAGAAGAATTATCAATTGAAGAACGCGCCGAAATGGCAAAAGCGCCTTTCAATTTAGAAAACTACAAAAAAGCACTGAACCTTAATGATGTTTATGGCGAAAAAGGTTATGTAACCAACGAAAGAAATTCTATCCGACCAACATTAGACGTAAACGGAATTTGGGGTGGCTACACTGGCGAAGGTGCAAAAACCGTTATTGCAAGCAAAGCGTATGCTAAAATCTCTATGCGATTAGTGCCAAATCAAGACTGGGAAACTATCACTGAATTGTTCACAAAACACTTCACAAGCATTGCCCCTGCTGGTGTAACCGTTAAAGTCACACCACATCACGGCGGTCAAGGGTATGTTACACCAACGGATAGTATTGGCTATAAAGCCGCTAACATGGCCTATACAGAAACCTTTGGTGTTCCTGCAATTCCAGTTCGTTCTGGGGGAAGCATTCCAATTGTAGCGCTATTCGAAAAAGAGCTAAAAAGCAAAACAATCCTTATGGGATTTGGTCTTGACAGCGATGCTATTCACTCGCCAAACGAACATTTTGGAATTTTCAACTACCTAAAAGGCATTGAAACCATTCCGTTATTCTACAAATATTTTGTTGAATTGAGTAAATAAACTATCTTAAATACATACCAAATCCGTTTAGATTAATCTGAGCGGATTTTTTATTTGGGCGTGCCCTCGTTTAGAACGTCATTGCGAAGAATGAAGCAATCAGTAAACTCGGTCGGGCATTCCGCTGCAAGTCCTCGTCAAGTTCCGCTTTCGCTACACTTGTCTGTGGGCTATCCGCTGCATTCCCTCACGCAAATCCCGCATTTCAAAACCTTATTTGGAAAATAGTAAACAGATTGTCATATAATAAATTTTTGTAACTTTAATTTCCCTACATTTATCAAAATTATAAACCCAACCAAATCTATGTTCAATCATTTTCTAAATCTCGAATTAAAAGCATTTTTACGTTCTGCAAGTGTTGGCAAAAGCATTGCCTTAAAAGTATTCTTAGGTTTTGTAGCACTCTATTTTCTATTGTCATTTCTGGTTTTAGGATTTGCACTTTACCCACTACTTCTGGAAAGTTTCCCCAAGCAAAAACCTATCGAAATTGTAAATAATGCAGTTATTTTTTGGCTTGCTGGCGATTTAATTTTCAGATTTTTTATGCAAAGTTTGCCCGTAATGAACATCAAGCCGTTGCTAATTCTACCCATTAAAAGAGAAAAAGTTATCCATTTTGTGCTGCTGAAAAGCTTGGTTTCTATATATAATTTCTTCCCATTATTGGTAATTTTACCTTTTGGAATTACCGCAATTATCCAGGAAAATCTAAACGCAATACCCGTTTTAGTCTGGATGCTAACGCTTTATCTTTTGGCATTATCTGTAAATTATGCTAACTTTTTAATCAAAAAGAAATTTGCCGACAACATCAAAGCTTTCTTTTTATTCGCAATTTTGGGAGGTACTTTCGTAGCTTTAGAATATTTCGAGATTTTCAAAATCAGCATTTTCACAGGAACTATTTTGAATAATTTATTAAAAAATCCTTTCTTAGTTTTTGCACCAATCGCACTTTTTGCAGGATTGTATTTCTGGAATTATAACTTTCTAAAAAGTAATTTTTACTTGGACAATTCATTAAAATCAAAAATTCAAGAAGCCAAAACCACCGATTTAAATTGGACAAAACGCTTTGGGGAAATTGCACCGTTCCTGCAATTGGATTTAAAATTAATTTGGAGAAATAAACGTCCGCGTACCACGGTTTTTATGTCATTTATCTTTTTACTTTACGGATTAATGATTTATACCAACCCAAATCACCACGAATTATCATTCATTCACATTCCGATTGGTCTTTTAATGTCAGGAATTTTTATGTTAAATTTTGGGCAATTTATTCCATCTTGGGATTCGGGCTATTTTGGAATGATGCTTTCTCAAAACATTACTTTCCGAAAATATTTAGATTCAAAAGTGGGATTAATGTCGTTTTCAGTAGTCGTTTTAGCTTTATTGACAACGCCTTACGCCTATTTTGGATGGGATGTTTTAGGCGCTAATTTAGCGTGCGCCGTTTATAATTTAGGAATCAATATTCCTGTTTTAATGTTTGCTGGTTCTTTCAATAAAAAACGCATCGATTTAGAAAAATCACCGTTTATGAATTACCAAGGAACTGGCGCTTCACAATGGATTGTTGGTTTGCCATTATTCTTAATTCCAAGTTTACTATTCTATGGTTTTTCGCAAATTTTCAATCCTGAAACTGGTGTTATTGCCATCGCAACCTTCGGATTTATTGGATTGCTTTGCCGAAATTTCATAATGGACACAATCACAAAAGGCTATCAAACCAGAAAATATGCCACTTTAAACGGATTTAAACAACAAGAAAACTAACAGATTTTTTTTAATTTCCAATAAGCGATTAAACAAATAACCAAATAAACGAATAAACTTTTTAATATGATACAAGTAAATCAGCTTTCAAAAACCTACAACGGCACAACAGTTCTAAATATCGCTAATCTTGAAATTCCAAAAGGACAAAGTTTTGGCTTAGTAGGAAATAACGGTGCAGGAAAAACGACTTTTTTTAGCCTTTTATTGGATTTAATCCAACCAACAACGGGAACAATAATTAACAACGAAATCCAAGTCAACACCAGCGAAAATTGGAAGCCATTTACCGCCGCATTCCTCGACGAAACTTTCCTAATTGGCTATCTTACAGCCGAAGAATATTTTTATTTTATTGGGGATATTCGTGGTCAAAATAAAGCCGATGTCAACGCATTACTCAATAAACACGAAGAATTTTTCAACGATGAAATCTTACGAAACAAGAAATATTTACGTGATTTATCAAAAGGGAATCAGAAAAAAGTAGGAATTATAGCCACTTTAATTGGGAATCCAGAAGTAATTATTCTCGACGAACCTTTTGCAAATTTAGATCCAACAACGGTTAGCCGACTCAAAAAAATCATCAAAGAATTAGCCGAAAATCCCAATATTACCGTTTTAGTTTCCAGCCACGATTTGCAACACACCGTTGAAGTTTGCGACCGAATTGTAGCCTTAAACAAAGGCGAAATCGTAAAAGACATTAAAACATCAACCGAAACTTTAAAGGAATTGGAAGCGTTTTTCGCAGTGTAAACTTAAATTTTAATTATTTTTTGGGCGTGCCCTCGTTTAGAACATTTTGTCAAAATACAACATTTATCGTAAACTCGGTCGGGCATTCCGCTGCAATCTTTGTTCCATTTCATTCCACAAAGGATTTCCGCTTCATCCCTCACGCAAATCCTACAAGATTCACGATTTGTTATCCAAAAAACGGTCGGAATCTTTTATAGTAACAAAAAGAAATGTATTTTTACGAGTTATATACTAAAATTAGTATTTATTAGTTTAAGAATAAAACCGTTTTACATTGAAAAACAACATACTAAAATATGCGTTCGCACTAGGATTCCTTCTTTTTTTGATAGCTTGTTCTACCAAAAAGGATACTTTTTTTTCCAGAAATATCCACGCCTTAAGCACAAAAGATAATATTTTGTACAATGGGCAAATAGCATTAGATAAAGGAATAATTGAACTTAAAGGAACTTATAAAGATAATTTTTGGGAGAATTTGCCCATCGAAAGAATGCAAGTTAACGAAGACGAGCTGAAACCTGGAGAAACCAAAAATGCTAATTTTGAACGTGCTGAAACCAAAGCAACTAAAGCCATTCAAAAACATTCAATGAATATTGGAGGTTCAGAAAAAAACCCACAAATGGATGAAGCCTATCTTTTGTTAGGGAAAACTAGATATTATGACCAGCGATTCATTCCAGCTTTAGAGGCGTTCAATTATATTTTATACAAATCTCCAAGCAGCGACAAAATACACGAAGCTAGAATTTGGAGAGAAAAAACTAATATGCGTCTAGAAAATGATGCGTTGGCACTCAAAAATATGCAGGTAATATTAAAAGATATAAAACTAAAAAACCAAGTTTTTGCTGATGCTAATGCTACAATTTCTCAAGCTTTTTTGAATTTAGGGCAAAAAGATAGTGCCATTGCAAAACTAAAACTGGCTACTACATTCACAAAATCAAAAGAAGAAAAAGCAAGATATCGTTTTATTTTGGGGCAACTCTATGAAGATTTAGGTTATAAAGACAGTGCTTTCGTTGCCTATCAATCGGTTATCGATATGAAACGAAAATCACCGAGACAATATATAATTCATGCACAAGCAAAACAAGCACAACTTGCAGGATTTGAAAATATTGACTCTATTTCTTTTCTAATCAAATTTAACAAACTATTGAAAGATAGAGAAAACAGACCTTTTTTAGACGTACTTCATCATCAAATGGCGCTATATTATGATAAAAACAAGAAGTTTGAAAGCGCTAAAAAAGAATACAATAAATCATTAAAAGTTAAAACCACCGATACTTATACTATTGCTTCTAATTATAGAAATTTAGCTGATATTTATTTCAACGCTGCAAAATATCCAATGGCAGGAAAATATTATGACAGTACTTTGGTGCAATTAAATGCAAGATCTCGGGAACATAAATTCATAAAAAAGAAACGAGAAAACTTAGTTGATGTAATTAAATACGAAGGAATTGCAACTCGAAATGACAGTATTTTGAATGTTGTAGGGCTGTCAGAATCGGAAAGGGTTGCCTATTATGAAAAGTACATTGTAAAGCTTAAAAAAGAGGATGAACTTAAAAAAGTTTTGGCTGCAGCGACATTAGAAAAAGAAAAAAATAATCCTAATAGCAATACGAATGATTCTTCGGGATTAGGTGGAGCCGATTCAAAAACTGCATCCGGACAGAAACCGGAAAACATGCCGCCTGGCGCAATGCAAGCAGTCGTTAATACAGGAAAAGAAAGTGATTTTTATTTTTATAATCAAAAATCTGTTGCTTATGGCAAACTTCAGTTTAAGAAAATATGGGGAAGTAGAGCGTATAAAAACAATTGGAGATTGTCTTCAGAAAAAGGAAATCTAGAATCCACAGAAATTGCTGATAGTAAAGAGGATAAAGTAGGATTTGAAAAAGAAAAAGAAAATAAAGTAGAAGAAAAATATACCGCCGAATTTTATCTGAAAGGCATTCCAAAAGATAAAATTATTCTTGATAGTATTGCCAAAGAACGCAACTTTGCCTATTTTCAATTAGGTACTATTTATAAAGAAAAATTCAAGGAATATCAGTTGGCAGCTAATAAATTAGAGCAACTTTTAAAGAATAATCCCGAAGATCGATTGGTGCTTCCGTCTTTGTATAATTTATTTAAGATATACGAAATTATCAATAAAGCTAAGGCTTTAGCAATGAAGGAAAGAATTATTAATCAATATCCAAACTCGAGATATGCACAAATTCTGGGAAATACAAATCCTGAAATTGCAGGAATTGACTCCCCAGATGTAGTTTATAATAAATTGTATAAATTATATGAATCTGGAGATTATAGAACCGTCAATTCAGAATTAGAAAAAGCGGTTGATCAATTCACAGGGGAAGAATTACTTTCAAAATTTGAATTATTGAAGGCAAATACTACTGGAAAATTAAAAGGAATTATTGAATTCAAAAAAGCATTGAATTTTGTAGCATTGAACTATCCAAATAGTGAAGAAGGGAAAAAGGCGGAAGCGCTTTTGGGTAAAGATGTTCCTTATTTAGAAGGGTTAAAATTCTATGCAGTTGCTGCTAAATCATGGAAAATTCTATTCAAAGTTGCTTTTAATGATGAAAAGAATAAAACAGTATTGATTGATAAAATTAAAAAATTCATAGCAACAAGACCAACAGATAAATTAATTTTATCAACTGATATTTATACTTTGACTGAAAATTTCATTGTAATTCACGGGTTGATTACAGAAGAATTTGCAAAAGGAATTGCTACGATTTTAAAAGATTATAAAGATTATAAAATAACACAAACGTCGATTGTAATTTCAAATTATAATTATCAAGTGGTACAGATTAATAAGAATATAGAGCAATATTTGTCTGCTCCAATTGTAGCACCAGCTCCAATTTCTAAAACGCCGGTTGTAGTGCCAAATGAAAACAAGAAAGAAGTTCAGAACGAAATTGATCCAAACCCAACGGATTTACCAGAAAACAATAATATAGATTTTGCTCCACCTTCAAATATAGGTGACGGAAAATCAGAGCCCAATTTAGAACAAGAAAATCTGCAACAAGAACAAATGTTGAAACCTAAAAAATAATAAAAATGTTTGAAAAAAGCCCAAAATCATATACCGATCTTTTAGGAAAAACCAACAGAATTGTAGAAGGTACCACCATAACTGGCGATATAAATTCCCCTGCCGATTTTCGCCTTGACGGACATTTGATAGGGAATTTTCAGTCAAAAGGCAAAATCGTTATTGGCCCTGCAGGCAGTATCAAAGGAGATATTATTTGTAAAAACGCAGACATTGAAGGCAAGTTTGAAGGAAAAATCCAAGTGGCAGAAATGCTGAATTTGAAATCAAAAGCTAGCATTCATGGCGAAGTGATTTGCGGAAAATTATCTGTTGAACCAGGAGCAGATTTTAGCGCTTCGTGCGTAATGAAACCAAATATTAAAAGCACAATTTCAAATGACGTTCAACAAAGACCCGAAGAAGCAAAACAATACTAAGTGGCTCGCACTTATTAATATCCCAATTCAAATGGGTGTTATCGTGTTTTTGTTTTCCTATTTAGGAAATTGGCTCGACGCAAAATATCCAAATACCAATACTATTTACGTCAAAATTCTGACATTAGTTGGCGTTGCAATTGCTTTTTACAATATCAATCGGCAGTTGAAAGACATTAATAAATCATAATAAAGCTATGAAATTAAAAAAATTTCAACCTCTTCTGGAAGTTTTCATCGCTTCATTCCTACTTTTTGGACTTCATAAAGTTTTTTTTTATTTCAATGAAAATAATGAAAATTATCAAAACTTTCATTTTTCATTAGAAACAATTTATAGTTTTTTCTTGATTTGTTCACTAATTATAATCTTTATTTTAATCCTTGTAAAAGAGAAAAACATTGACAATGTTGGAAATACTTTTCTGTTAATTACTTGCTTAAAAATCGGAATATCATTTGTGCTTTTAAATCCAATTCTAAATTCAGGAAATCCAAATATTGAATTTGAGAAAATGAATTTTTTTGTGATTTTCGCTTTATTTTTAACAATAGAAACGGTTGTTACTATTAGGATTTTAAACAATAATCAGTAAAGCGACATTCAAACCACTTTTAAGTCAAAAAAAGTCGTTTTAATTCTTGAATTATTAAGAAATAATGTACCTTTGCACCCAATTTCAGAAAGTAAACATTAAGACAATTATAAGAATATGGTGATTTCAAACAAACCACTTAAATTAATAGTAGCGATTTTAATTGCGTTTCTTCCAGTATTTGGTTTTTCAAATACGCCTTCGGATACCACGCAAGTACAAACTGAAACGACTGCAGTTTCCAAAGAAACGGAAGCAAAACCAGCTGACGAAACATCAGAAGTTAAAGCAAAAATTTTAGAAGTAATTGGTCACCACGTTTTAGACGGTCACGATTTTTCTCTTTTTGAATATGATGGCGAGCATATTGGTTTTTCTTTACCTATTATATTATGGGATAATGGCGCACACTTTTTCTCTTCTTCAAAATTCAATCACGGAGAAGCTGTTGCAGAAAGTAACGGAAATTACTACAAATTACACCACGAAAAAATATACAAAACAGATGCTTCAGGAACTTTAACTGGCGACGAACATCATCCTACAAATCTTCAACCAATTGATTTGTCTATCACAAAAGGGGTTTTAACAATTATGATTGTGGCGCTTCTAATGTTTTTCTTATTTACAAGTTTAGCAAAATCGTATGCTAAAAACGGAGGAATTTCTTCTGGATTTGGAAGACTTTTTGAACCAATTGTAATTTATATCCGTGATGAAATTGCCATTCCAAACATTGGTGAAAAACATTACAAAAGATACATGAGTTATTTATTGACCATCTTTTTCTTTGTATGGTTCTTAAATATCTTCGGTTTAACACCACTTGGAATTAACGTTACAGGAAATATTGCCATCACTTTTGGATTGGCAGTAATTACTTTTGTAATCACCAATTTAACAGCAAATAAAAATTATTGGGGACACATTTTCTGGATGCCAGGCGTGCCGTTGCCAATGAAAATCATATTAGCACCAATAGAATTATTGGGAGTAATTATCAAGCCTTTTTCATTAATGATCCGTTTGTACGCAAATATTTTTGCAGGACACATCGTATTAATGAGTTTAATTGGATTGATGTTTATTTTCAAAAGTTGGTTGGGAAGTAGTTTGTCATTTATGTTGTCATTCGCTATTTCTACAATCGAAATTTTAGTGGCGCTATTGCAAGCGTATATCTTTACGATGCTTTCTGCTTTGTACTTTGGTTCAGCAGTAGAAGAACATCATCACGAAGAGGCGCATTAATTGTTTAATCGTTTTTTGTTTAATCGATTAACCGAATAAACAAATAACCGAATAAACGCTAAAGAAGAATGTTTAATTTTAATACATATTTTTATGGAAATTCCTAAAATCGTTGGAGCAGGATTAGTAGTTATTGGAGCTGGAATTGGTATCGGTAGAATCGGTGGTTCTGCAATGGATGCAATTGCACGTCAACCAGAAGCTACTGGAAAAATTCAAACAGCTATGCTTATTGCAGCTGCGCTTATTGAAGGTATTGGTTTTGCAGCGTTATTCGCAGTAAACTAGTAAAAAAAACAAAAAGCTGTAACGGTTGGTTGCAGCTTTTGTTTACTTAAATTTAAAGATTAAAACTTCAAATTTGAAATGATATTTCATCTTTGAATTATAAAAAGTACATTATACATTATATATACTATGGAAAAGTTAATAAATGATTTTTCGTTTGGTTTGTTCATTTGGCAAACAATAATATTTATAGGATTAATTTTCTTATTGAAAAAATTTGCTTGGAAACCAATCCTTGACGCTGTAAACGAAAGAGAAGAAGGAATTAAAAACGCATTGCTTTCTGCTGAAAATGCTAGAAAAGAAATGCAGAACCTTCAATCAGACAACCAACGTATTTTGCAAGAAGCAAGATTAGAACGTGACGCGATGTTGAAAGACGCTCGTGAAATGAAAGAAAAAATGGTTGCTGACGCAAAAAACGAAGCACAAGCACAAGGTTTAAAAATGATTGAACAAGCGAAAGCGGCAATCGAAGGGGAGAAAAATGCTGCTTTGGCGGAATTGAAATCTCACGTTGCAACGTTGTCATTAGAAATTGCTGAAAAATTATTAAAAGACGAATTATCTAACAAAGAAGCCCAAGTAAAATTGGTTGAAAAAATGTTAGGCGACGCTAAATTAAACTAATATGTCAGGAATTAGAGCAGCAATTCGTTATGCAAAAGCCATTTTAGAAATAGCCGATTCCAAAGGAGTTGCTTCTGAAGTGAGTGCCGATATGACTTTGATTGCAACAACAATTACAGGAAATTCAGAATTGACGCATTTTATTCAAAACCCTTTGATTAAAACCGATACTAAAAAGAACGTAGTTTTAGAAGTTTTTGCTTCGGTTAATCCCGTAACGCAAAGCCTTTTTCATTTATTATTGGAAAACAAAAGATTTGAAATTTTGGCAGCAATTGCAGTTGAATACAATAATTTGTTCGATGTAATGAATGGCGTTGAAGTTGCAAAAGTAACTACAGCTTTCCCAATGGATGCAGCTTTAGAAGCTAAAGTATTGGCAAAAATCGCTACTTTTTCAGATAAAAAAGTAACAATAGAAAACACGGTAGATGCTTCAATCATTGGAGGATTCATCTTAAGAATAGGCGATAAGCAATACAATGCTTCAGTAGCCAACAGATTACACGTATTAAAAAGAGAATTAAGTAACTAGTTATTTATATAATTATGGCGGAAATTAAACCTGCTGAAATATCAGCAATATTAAAAAAACAAGTAGAAGGTTTTGAAACTGGAGCTACATTAGAGGAAGTAGGTTCTGTGCTTCAAGTTGGAGATGGTATTGCTCGTGTTTACGGGTTATCAAATGTTCAATATGGAGAATTAGTAGAATTTGAAAACGGACTTGAAGGTATCGTTTTGAATCTTGAAGAAGATAATGTTGGGGTTGTACTTTTAGGACCATCAACAGGAATTAAAGAAGGTTCAACTGCCAAAAGAACGCAACGTATTGCTTCTTTGAAAACAGGAGAACAAATGGTTGGTCGTGTAGTAAACACACTTGGTTTTCCAATTGATGGAAAAGGACCAATTGGTGGGGATTTATACGAAATGCCTTTGGAAAGAAAAGCGCCTGGAGTTATCTTCCGTCAGCCAGTTACTGAACCATTACAAACAGGTATCAAAGCAGTTGATGCAATGATTCCAGTGGGTCGTGGACAACGTGAATTGGTAATTGGTGACCGTCAAACTGGAAAATCAACTGTTTGTATTGATACCATTTTGAATCAAAAAGAATTTTACGATGCAGGAAAACCTGTATTTTGTATCTATGTTGCAATTGGACAAAAAGCTTCAACTGTAGCGGGAATTGCAAAAATGTTAGAAGAAAAAGGAGCAATGGCTTATACCATTATCGTTGCTGCAAATGCTTCTGATCCAGCACCAATGCAAGTTTATGCGCCTTTTGCAGGAGCAGCTATTGGAGAATATTTTAGAGATTCAGGTCGTCCAGCTTTAATTGTTTATGATGATTTATCTAAACAAGCGGTTGCGTATCGTGAGGTTTCTCTTTTATTGAGAAGACCACCGGGACGTGAGGCATATCCTGGAGATGTATTTTACTTACACAGTCGTTTATTAGAAAGAGCGTGTAAAGTAATTGCAAACGATGATATTGCAAAAAATATGAATGATTTACCAGACACATTGAAATCAATTGTGAAAGGTGGAGGTTCGTTGACTGCCTTGCCAATTATCGAAACACAAGCGGGTGACGTTTCTGCATATATCCCAACGAATGTAATTTCGATTACAGACGGTCAGATTTTCCTTGATGGAGATTTGTTTAATTCAGGTGTTCGTCCAGCAATTAACGTAGGTATTTCGGTATCTCGTGTTGGTGGAAATGCACAAATTAAATCAATGAAAAAAGTAGCAGGAACATTAAAATTAGACCAAGCACAATTCCGTGAATTGGAAGCGTTTGCTAAGTTTGGTTCTGATTTAGATGCAGTAACATTGAACGTAATTGAAAAAGGAAGAAGAAACGTTGAAATCTTGAAACAGGGTTTAAACAGTCCTTATACAGTTGAAGATCAAGTTGCAATTATCTATGCAGGTTCTAAAAACTTGTTGAGAAATGTGCCTGTAAATAAAGTAAAAGAATTCGAAAAAGACTTTTTGGAATACTTGAATAACAAACACAGAGATACGTTAGATTCTTTGAAAGCTGGAAAATTAGATGACAACATTACGTCTGTTATTGAAAATGTAGCAAAAGAACTTTCGGCAAAATATAACTAATCCCCTCCCAGCCTCCCCGAAGGGGAGGAGAAGGAGTGGAAATAGAAATGTAATATTAATATAAGACAGATGCCCTCATTTGGTCTCCCTCCCCTTCGGGGAGGGTTGGGGAGGGGAAAAAATGGCAAATTTAAAGGAAATCCGTAATAGAATTAGTTCCGTTTCATCAACGATGCAAATCACATCGGCAATGAAAATGGTTTCTGCAGCAAAGCTAAAAAAAGCACAAGATGCAATTACAGCAATGCGACCTTATGCCGAAAAATTAACGGAATTATTACAAAATCTTTCTGCAAATCTTGATGGTGATGCAGGTGGAGAATTTACGACACAACGTGAAGTGAAAAAGGTTTTAGTGGTTGCAATTACTTCAAACAGAGGTTTGTGTGGCGCTTTTAATTCTAATGTAATTAAGGAAGTAAAAAATCGTTCTGTGTTTTATGCAGGAAAGCAAGTGGATGTTTTTGCAATTGGTAAAAAAGGAAACGATACGTTAAGTAAAACACATTCGGTTATTGACAATCAAAGTCCTGTTTTTGACAATTTAACTTTTGAAAATGTAGCTGTAATTGCAGAAGCATTAACTCAAAAATTTATTTCTGGCGACTACGACAAAATTGAATTGGTTTACAATCAGTTTAAAAATGCAGCGACACAAATAGTTCAAACAGAACAATTTTTGCCATTAGAAGCTTTGAAATCAGATAAAATTGCATCAACCGGAGATTATATCTTTGAACCTTCAAAAGAAGAAATCGTTTTGACATTGATTCCAAAATCATTGAAAACGCAATTATACAAAGGGATTAGAGATTCATTTGCTTCAGAACACGGCGCCCGTATGACTGCAATGCACAAAGCAACAGACAACGCAACTGAGTTGAGAGACCAATTGAAATTGACTTATAACAAAGCGCGTCAAGCAGCAATTACCAATGAAATTTTGGAAATTGTTGGTGGAGCAGAAGCTTTGAAAGGATAGAAATTTAGTTACAATAACAACAAAAGCCTCACATTCAACCGTGAGGCTTTTTTTTGAATAAAAAACTGTACTTTTAAACTTTGAAAATAACTATTTTTACTATGAAAAAATTACTGATTTTAACTTTAATCACAATGAGTCTAAATGCTGTTGCACAAAATGACCCAAGCCTAAAAGGCGAACAGGCGAAGCAAATGTCGCCAGAATTGCTTTGGAAATTAGGAAGGCTGACTTCACTAGGGATTTCGAAGGATGAGAAAAACATTATTTATAAAGTTTCGACGCCTTCTGTTGAAGAAAACAAATCAATTTCAAAATATTATTCTGTTTCTGTAAATGGAGGAACTGCAACCGAAATCACAGATTATAAATCACTTTTGTCAGATAAAAATAGTTCTCCTGATGGAAAATTTACGATATACAACGAAGAAGTAAAAATCGACAAAGTGCACGGTAAAGATTTCTATCCTAATTTGGATAAATCCAATGCTCAAATCTACAACGGTTTGGATTATCGCCATTGGGACACTTGGAATGAAGGTAAATTCAACCACGTTTTTTATAAAGCAAACCTTGAAAATTCAGTAGGAATTGACATTATGAAAGGCGAAAATTTCGATGCACCTCAAAAACCATTTGGTGGAGATGAAGATTATATTTGGGCTCCAGACAGCAAAAGTATTTTATATGTTTCAAAGAAAAAAGCAGGAACAGCTTATGCAATTTCTACTAATACGAACATTTACGAGTACAATCTTGAAACTGGAAAAACAGAAAATAGAACAGAAAGTAATTTAGGATATGATACCAATCCCTCTTTTTCCCCTACAGGAAATTTAACTTGGTTGCAAATGAAACGGGACGGTTACGAAGCCGATAAAAACGATATTATTGTCAATTTCAAAGGGACAAATGTAAACCTTACGGCAAATTGGGACGGAAGTGTAGAAAGGTTTATTTGGAGTAAAGATAGTAAAAACGTCTATTTTCAAGCGCCAATTGATGGAACACTTCAATTATTTGTAGTTGACTTTCCAGGTTTAACAAAAAAAGTACCGCAAGTGGTTCAAGTTACCAATGGTGATTTCGATGTGTCTGGATTAGTTGGAATTGTAGGCGATAAAATTATTTTGACCCGTTCGGATATGAACCACGCAGCAGAATTGTATTCGTTTGATTTGAAGAAAAAAGTTTGGAGTCAATTGTCGAATGTGAATACAGCAACCTACTCAACATTGGCGTTAAGCAAAACAGAACGAAGATATGTAACCACAACTGACGGTAAAAAAATGTTGGTTTGGGTAATTTTACCTCCCAATTTTGATGCTTCAAAAAAATATCCAACGCTTTTGTATTGCCAAGGTGGACCACAATCTCCTTTGACACAATTTTACTCTTTCCGATGGAATTTTCAGTTGATGGCTGCTAATGGGTATATCGTTGTTGCACCAAACCGTAGAGGAATGCAAGGTCACGGAGTAGAATGGAACGAGCAAATTAGTAAGGATTGGGGCGGACAAGTTATGAATGATTACCTTTCGGCGATTGATGATGTGGCCAAAGAAAGCTATGTTGACAAAGCAAGATTAGGTTGTGTTGGAGCAAGTTACGGAGGTTATTCTGCGTTTTATTTGGCAGGAATTCACAACAACAGATTCAAGACTTTTATCGCTCACGATGGCGTTTTTAACACACAAAGTATGTTTGGAACTACCGAGGAAGTGTTCTTTAACAATTGGGATTTTGGCGGTGCATATTGGGAAAAAGATAACAAAGTAGCTCAAAAAACCTATACTGATTTCAATCCTGCAAGCCACGTGGATAAATGGAACACACCAATATTAATTATCCAAGGGGGAATTGATTTTAGGGTGCCAATTGGGCAATCGCAGGAGGCATTTCAAGCAGCACAATTGCGAGGAATCAAAAGTAGATTTCTATACTTCCCAGAAGAAAACCACTGGGTTTTGAAACCACAAAACGCACAAGTTTGGCAAAAAGAATTTTACAAATGGCTGAAAGAAACGTTGTAGTAAATATCTTTTGAAAAGCAAAAAACCACGGGATTCGTTCCGTGGTTTTTGATTTTAAAGAAAGGATACTAATTTCTGCAAAATAATATTTTTAGTATTCAATAAATTATTTGAAGCATCATAAATCTTCACGAAGTACACCCAAGTGCCATTCCAAGGATTTAGTGCTATTTTTTTGACTTTGCGTTTCCAGAATTCATCCGAGCAATTCACACTAATATGAGTTTCTTTCATTAGAATTTTTCTCTTCATCCGGCTTTAAAAATAAGTTTCTCCGTTTAAATTTTATAAAAGATGTACGACTTTTATTAAAAAGATGTACGACACTTATCCTAAAGATGTACGACTCTTATACAAAAGCCGTACATCTTTTAGTTTTATAATCAGTACAATACTATTTTATAGTAAGCTCAACGCTTTTTTGCGGTACGTTTGAGTTGAAATTGTACTAATTATATTGAATGAATAGTACAATTGTTTGGCATAATGCTAAATATCTTTCCGTTAGTTTGATTATTATGGAGATATTTATAAATATCAATCCGTTGGAATTTTCACTTTATATAACCAAAAATCCCATTCGAAAGAATGGGATTTTTGGTTTTAAAAGCAATACAGCTTTTTATATTGTAAGTTGATTTTGATTTACTTTAAAATAATCTTTTTGGTATTCAATAAATTATTGGAAGCATAATAAATTTTCACGAAATACACCCCAGTACCACTCCAACTATTTAGCGAAACAACTATTGTTGCATATAATTTGTTGTTTTAACTGCTTAGTTTGAAATTGTCTATTGTTTTATAAAACGTTTTGTCGTTGACCCCTTTTTATTTGAAATTGTAATTAAATAGGTTCCAGAGGTTAATAAGCCAACGTTGATTTCTGACTCATTTTCAATTTTTCCTTTTCCTAATTCTTGACCCATCAAATTGAAAAGACTATATTCTGAAGTTTCGTCTAAATTAGAAACATTCAAAACATCAGTAGTTACAGGATTTGGATATAAATTGAAAGAAATATCACTATTATTATCAATTTCCGACATTCTCGCTGTTAAAGAAACATTCACGGTGTAATCTTCTACTTGTCCGTAAGGAATCGTTTCGCATGAAGTCGGAATTCCATTGTATTTCATTGAAACACGCATTCTTTTTGCTCCTAAAGTTGTTGCTAAAGGAATGGTAAATGAACCCGTAACGGGCGTAGTTGTTGATATTGATTTAGTCCAAACCGTTTCTCCCGCATCTGTAAACAAACCATTTCCATTATAATCTATAAAAACTGCGTAACCTTCACTATAAACTGTAGAAGTCCAAGTTGGAGTAATTGTAATTGTATAGGCGGTTCCTCTAATTGCATTTGTAGAAAGTGCTGAAAAGTTTTCATAACCTGCAGTACCTGTTGAAATATTACTAATAGTTCCAAAAACAACTTTTCCAATTTTTTCATCAGCAGTACTAGTTCCTGTTGAAGCACAATAAGTAATTGTAGTATTTGGCGTTGTGGTAACAGTAACCACATTACTTGAGACAGAAATATTTCCAGCTGTGTCTTTCGCTTTTACATAAAAGGTGTATGTTGATGCTGCTGTTAATCCAGTTACAGCAAAAGTAGTTGTAGCCGTTGAACCTAATAATACCGTTCCTTTATAAACATCATATCCAGTTACCGCAACATTATCTGTAGCACCAGACCAAGATAAATTAGTGGTAGTTTGAGTCGTTCCAGAAGCTACTAATATTGGAGCTGTTGGAGCCGTTGCATCTACAACAGGAGCTAAAGTTGTAACAGAAACTACATTACTTGAGACAGAAATATTTCCAGCTGCATCTTTCGCTTTTACAGAAAATGTATATGCTGTTGAAGCTGTTAATTCAGTTACAGCATAAGTGGTTGTAGTTGTTGAACCTAATAATACGGTTCCTTTATAAACATCATAACCAGTTACCGCAACATTATCTGTAGCACCAGACCAAGATAAATTAGTGGTAGTTTGAGCCGTTCCAGAAGCTACTAATATTGGAGCTTTTGGAGCTGTTGTGTCAGAATTTCCAGAAGTTATTGTGAAATTAGTATTTGAAACATCAAAGAAAATGTGATTGGTTCCTTTTACCATAATTCTATTTGTTGTACCAGGTAAATTTGGAATTATTACTGCTTGAGTTCCATCATTTGGAGTAGCGGCTAATAATGTTGTTGGGAAAGTTAACCCACCATCCGTTGATAATAAAATATCAACATTCGCACAATTTACATTGTTTGCCGTTGTGCCTCCCACAACCCAAGTTACTGTTTGTGAAGAACCACCTGCATAAGAAACTGCAGTATTTGGCGCACTCACAGAAAATGGTCCTGCGGTTGCGTTTACAGTAACAATCATATCGTCACTATTGTTTCCAGAACCCCCAACTCTATTGTCACGAACTGTAACTCTAAAATTTAGTGTTCTTGCTACCGATGATAAAGCCTCAACTGTAAGTTCTGTTCCAGCAGTTGTAGTTGCTCCAGTCAAAACAGAAGCCATTCTAGGAAAATATCTTGTTGGAGAAGTTGTAGCATTATAAGATCTAAAATTCACACCTGTTGTTTTTGTTGCACTTGGTACTGCCGCAGTAGTTTGAGAATCCATTTCTTCCCAATTATAAGTTAGTGCGTCTCCATTAGCATCTGTTCCAACAGCGGTTAACATAAACGGTGTGCTTTTCGGAATCGTATAATCTAAACCAGCACTTGCAGTTGGAATTGCATTTCCTGTAGCGGTATTCACAGAACATGTTTTTGATTTAATATTATTTGTAACCTGTTGAATAGTTACAGCGTGAAAAAAGGGATCCGAATGTGGTTGAACATCAAGTGAAGTAATTCCTGCATAACCCATAATTGTGGATCCAGAACCAGGTTCCACTTGAACACCAGTTCCTTCATTACTATGGGTAAAAGTATGGTTTCCTCCAAATTGATGCCCCATTTCGTGAGCTACGTAGTCAATATCAAAATTATCACCCATTGGGATTCCGTCTCCAGGAGATGTATATCCACTTCCTTTATTTAAATCTGTTGTGCTAGCAGTATCGTCAACGCAAATACATCCAATACAACCGGCATTTCCTCCACCGCCAGATGCACCAAATAAGTGACCAATATCATAATTAGCATTTCCAATTACAGCAGTCAAATTATTTTGTAATTCTTTATTCCAATTTGCCATACTTGCTGCCGCAGAATACGGGTCAGTAGTTGCTGAAGTGTAAATTAAAACATCATTATTAGCGATTAAAACCATTCTTGCCGAAAAATCTTTTTCAAAAACACCATTTACACGCGTCATTGAGTTGTTCATTGCCGCTAAAGCCAATGCTTTTGTGCCACCAAAATAAGTTGTGTATTCGCCAGTTACAGATAATGCTAAACGAAAAGTTCGTAAAATAGCGTCATCAGCATTTGGTCTTAAAACTGAAGCTTTAGTTTTTGGTAGAATATCAATTACGCTACATTCAAATTTATTTAATGAAGCTGCTTTATCTGATTTTTTATAAACAACATACGTTGATAAATCTGTTGTATATGGTTCCATAAAAACCGCCGATTTATCAGCATTTAAAACCATTGTTTGCAAACCGAGAGGAGAAACACTAAAATATATTGACGAAGAAGGATTATCAATTCCTTGTCCTACATAAGATTTAATCTCAGGATATCTTGCGGCTAGAGCGGGATCCATATTTGAAAGTTCGTAAACCCGAAAATTTTCCATTAAACCATCGGCATTTGGAAAAGGCACAGTAATATTTGATTGTTTTGAAACTATCGAATTTTCAACCGAATTTGCCAAAATGGATTTCAGTTCTTCAATATTTAATTCAAATAATTTAGGGGTTGAAATCGATTTTTTGTTTTCAATAACTATAGTATTACTTTTAATTGAGGTAGATTTCCATAAGTTTTTCTGAGCAAAAGTGGTAAAAGTAACTGCAATCATTACAAAAGAAAGTAAATTCTTTTTCATATTTAATATTTAAATGGTTAATATTCGTCAAATGTATATCATTCCTATTGATTCACAACATTTTACATGTAAAAATTATGAAAATTCGGTAAAAAGCAGTTTTTTAGGATTAAAAGCACATTTGTACAGATCACTTTTATTCTAAAATTCAGGAATGAATTTTTATCAATAAAGTTTAAAAAAAACACTATTTTTAACAAAATTTAATACATCATGCAACTCAGCTATTGGGAAATAAAAAATTGGTTTACCAATGTAGATTACACCGTCGTTGGCAGTGGAATTGTAGGCTTGCATGCTGCTTTGAGATTGCGGGAACGCTTTCCAGAAAGCAAAATAGTGGTACTTGAAAAAGGAATGTTACCGCAAGGGGCAAGTACTAAAAATGCTGGATTTGCTTGCTTTGGGAGTCTTTCCGAAATAATTGATGATTTGAAATCACACTCGGAAGAGGAAGTGATTCAGTTGATTCAAAAGAGACAAAATGGATTGCAATTGCTACGAAAAAGAATTGGCGACGAAAAATTAGATTACAAACCTTTTGGCGGTTATGAACTATTTTTAAAGGAACACGAAGCGACGTATTTTGAATGTTTGAACAAACTTCCCTTCATCAATGAGATTTTGAATCCGCTATTTAAATCTGATGTTTTCACCAAAGAAATAGATAGGTTTGAATTTTCTGGCATTCACGAAAGTGTTATTTTCAATCCGTTTGAAGGTCAAATTGACACGGGAATGATGATGCAGGAATTGATGAAACAAGCTGTTTCAAACGATATTTTAATTTTAAATCAACAAACAGTAACTTCATTTCACGACAATAAAACTAATGTGGAAGTGGCACTTGGCGATTTTAGTTTCGAGACTAAAAAACTACTTTTTGCAACCAATGGTTTCGCTGCTGAAATTACAAAAGGGCAAGTAAAACCAGCTCGTGCGCAAGTTTTAATTACAGAACCCATTCCAAATTTGAATATAAAAGGCACGTTTCATTTAGATAAAGGCTATTATTATTTTAGAAATATTGGCGATAGAATCTTGATTGGCGGCGGTAGAAATTTAGATTTTGAAGGAGAAACCACTAATGAATTTGGTGAAACAGAATTAATTCAGAATAGATTGGAAAAAGTATTAAAAGAAGTAATTTTACCCAATCAAGAATTCAAAATAGAACACCGTTGGAGCGGAATAATGGGGATGGGAGCAACTAAAAACCCAATAGTTGAAGCACTTTCTGAAAATGTTTATTGCGGTGTTCGATTGGGAGGAATGGGAGTTGCGATTGGAAGTTTAATCGGATATGAATTGGCAGATTTAATTTAAAAATAGATTTATGTTGAAGAAAATTACTCGAATTTTATTTAAAATACTGATTTGGTTTGTTGGAATATCGCTTTTTTTTGTATTTCTATTCAAATTTGTACCTGTGCCATTTACACCATTAATGGTTTCAAGAGCGGTTGAAAGTAAATTGGCTGGAAAAGAAATGTATTGCAACCACGATTGGGTTCCGATAGAAAACATTTCAAAAAATTTACAAAAAGCGGTAATTGCAAGCGAAGATGGAACCTTTTTAATTCATCATGGATTCGATTTTTCAGCGATGCAAAAAGCATTAAAAAACAACCAAAAAGGAAAAAAAATTAAGGGCGGAAGTACGATTTCTCAACAAACGGCAAAAAATGTTTTCCTTTGGCAAGGACGAAGTTATATCCGAAAAGGATTTGAAGCCTATTTTACGGTATTGATAGAATTGATTTGGGGAAAGGAAAGAATTATGGAAGTCTATTTAAATTCCATTGAAATGGGCGACGGAATTTATGGCGCACAAGCGGCATCACAATATTGGTATCGAAAAGATGCTTCTAATCTTTCTGCCAGAGAAGCCGCTGGAATAGCCGCAATTTTACCAAATCCAAGAAAATATAAAGCATCAAATTCTACGGTTTATATCAATAACCGAAAAGATAAAATTGTAAGAGTAATGCGATATATTGGGAAATTGGATTATTAATAATTTGGAAATAATCGTATAAAACTAACTATATTCGTGAAAAATAGTTGTTGTGAAAAATATAATAATTACAGGTACTTCAAGTGGAATTGGAAAAGAAACGGCTTTGCATTTTGCTAAAAATGGTTGGAATGTAATTGCCACAATGATTTGCTTGAAACAAGGAGCCAGCATTCAAGGAATTCCAAATATTACTTGCTATGAATTGGATGTTACTTCATCCGAAAGTATTGAAAACGCAAAAATCAAAATTTTAGAAGATTTTAAAACCATAGATGTAATTATTAATAATGCAGGAATTGGCTATAGAAGTTTCGTGGAATTGTCAGAAGACTCAAAAATTGATGCAATTGTTGCCATTAATTTAGTTGGCGTGATGAAGGTTTGTCGTGCTTTTATTCCTGTTTTTAGAAATCAAAACCACGGTCATTTTATTAATATTTCTTCAATTGCGGGATTGGTAAATCTACCTTTGGGAAGTTTTTACCACGCTACAAAGCAGGCGGTTGAGAGTTTTTCTGAATGCATGTCGTATGAATTACTTGATTTTAATATCAAAGTTTGCACCGTTCAATTTGGAAATGCACCTACAAATTTTCAAAGTAAAGTTTCAAAATCCGAATTAACTTCAATTGAATCCTACACTCTTTTGATGGGGAAAATCTCACATTTACTTCATAAAAAAACAGCAAAAAATAATAACTTAGTTGATGATATAACCGGAAAATTATTTGAAATCGCTGAAAAACCATCCGACAATTTCAAAAGATACACCATTGGCTTTGATGCAAATTTGATGCAATTTCTAAGAAGAATATTGGGCTATCAACTTTTTAATTTCTTAGTTCGAAGGTTTGTTTTGAAATATAAAAAATAACCCGATAACTTTAAATAATCGGGTTACTATTCTCTAAATATTGAAATTTATACCTAATATAATATTTCTCCCAATGTTTGGAATTCCATCTGTTTTCAACCTTGATAAGTGAGCGATATAATTTTTATTCAAAAGATTATTCCCATTTAAATTGACATTAAATGCTGTTTTTCCAAATTTAATATCGCCACCAATTCCGAAATTTACTAAAGTATAACCATTCGATTTTGTTTCAAATCCACTTACATTATTTTGATTAAAAGTTTCAGAAACATTGAACGTGGCAAAACCATTTTTCAACCATTTTTCAATATTAAATTCCGCCCGAAGTGTGTTATTCCAATTGTTTGCGGGAATTAAAGGCAAGAAATCACCATTTTGTTTCTTACCCGTAACAGTTTCAAAACTACTTTCAAAATGCAGCCAATCTAAAGGATGTGGGTGAAAATGAAGTCCGATTTCGCCCCCGTATAATTTGGCATTATCTTGAATATAATTGAATACATCATTTCCATCGATAACCAAACCTGAAGGATTTGTATAAATATAATTGTTTATGTGGTTGTAAAAGCCATTTACAAAAAATTCAAAATGACTGTTTTTATATTCCAAATTCAAATCTGATTGAACATTTTGCTCTGTTTTTAATGCACTATTCCCAATTTCATAGCGATTGGTTCCTTCGTGAACGCCATTTGAAGTTAATTCAGCTAAATTTGGAGCTCGAAAACCAGAAGCGAAATTGAGGCGCAAAGTTAATTTTTCTGCTAAATTGGTTTTGTATCCCAGCGATGCATTTATACTATTAAATGTTTTATTAATGGCTTCAAATGAACCTTCATTCCCAGAAATTCCTTGACTTTCACTAGAAATATTTCGATTATCAAAACGAATTCCTGCTTGAAAAATATTCGATTTCCATTCGTAATTGGCAGTTCCAAAAACCCCAAAATCATTTGTAGCAGCATCGGGAATTAAGAATTCAATGCCTGAATTTAGATTGGTTTGATGCATTCCCTGAATTCCGAAAATAGATTCCACATTACCGATTTTTGGCAAATGGTATTTCAAATCATAATTCAAGGTTTTCAATTTCATGTGCAAATTTGCAATAGCATTTTCAACAAATTCACTTCTGTCATTTGAAATATAACCTAAGTCAATATCTAATTTAGAATTTTTTAGAAAAACAGTAGAATTCAAACTCAACAAATGATTAAAAACGCCTTGTTTTGGATACTCTGTATTGTAATTTGTTGTTTGTTCTGCAATACCATTTTCAGGAATCCCCAAATCCAATTTATTGAAATTATACCTTAAAACACTTGAAAAACGGGAATTGCTATATCCAATTCCAGCCTTGAAATCCTGCTCATTGTATCTGGTATTTGTCACACGATTTCCATCTGAAATTTTATAATCGGAATGTAAATTATAACTTCCACGAACCAAGTATTTCCAATTTTCGGTAGATGTTTTTAATCCCAAAGAAGTGTTACTTCCTAACGTATTTAAAAATAATTTTTGACTGAAATCGCCTTGAAAAGTATTCGTTTTGGCAAATTTTTCAGGGTTAAAATACAGGACTCCGCCCAACGCATCGGAACCATAAAGTAATGAAGCAGGTCCTTTGATAACCTCAACACTTTCAACGCCAGCATCGTTTAATCCCAATCCGTGCTCATCACCAAACTGTTGGTTTTCCATACGAACTCCTTGTGAATAAACCAAAACCCGATTCCCGCTTAAACCGCGAATAACAGGTTTTCCAATGGAAGTTCCCGTTGAAACTTGTGAAACTCCAGGAATTGTTGCCAAGCTTTCAATTAAAGTTGAAGTTCCTTTTTGCTGTAATGATTTCATGCTTTCGTACTCCACTTTCATTACATTTTGCGATTGTAATTTATTAAATGCGGTTGCAACTATCACTTCGTCCATTTGAAAAATGGTTGGTTCTAAAATTAAATCCAATTTATTTTCTCCACTTTGAACTGCGATTGTCATATTTTGATTGATAAATCCAAGAGCTGAAATTGCAATTTTGATGTTTCCTAATGGAAGATTATTGATGCTGAAATTTCCTTTTTCATCGGTTGATGAACTTTTATGTAAATCGGAAACAAATACTGAAACTCCTTTAATGGGTTGGTTTTCTTTGTCTTTTATAGTTCCTGATATTTTATTTTGCGCATTTATAAATGCCGAAAACCCTACGAAAAGGGTAATTAAGATTTTTTTCATTTGGAATAATTAATGTTTGAAATTTAACATCGTACGATGTTAAACAGCTGATTTAGTTCAGATTAAACATTAAAAACGGGTGGGCCACGAAGCGGATTTGAATTTTCTGAAAAAAATAAATAAACTTCCGAACAGAGGAAATTATTTGGAATTTCAACGGGTTTATTTTGAGTTTTAAAAACAAAAAAATCAGAAGTTACCGCTGCACTGAAAGAAAATTTACATATAAAACAATGTTCTGCAGAATGATGTTGGTGTGTAATTTCGTGCTTTGAAGTACTTCCATGAACACATTTAGGTTCGGTAAATTCCGTTTTAAAGTGGGAATAGGAATCAAATGATTGAAACAATATTGAGAATACTATTGCAATCACTAAAGAAAAATTGATATGAATTATTTTCTTTTTCATCTTTTACAAAATTAAAAAATGAAATACGAAAACCGTTTATTTTAACAAAGTTTGTGATTTATTAAAATCCAAAGTTTACTGCCAATCCAAAAACTTGACGGGTTTGAAATCCTTGAAAAGCATTATCGTCGTAAATAGCTTGCATCGATAAATTTGTTGACAAATATCGATTGATTCGCATCACGATATTTATTTGATAATCCAAATCTATGTTTTCAGGTTTATCGATATAATTTGAGTAAACACTTACAATGTTCTCAAGAGAAACATTCGTCATTAAATTAAATTTATAATATCCTGAACCATAAAACCCAAGTTCG
This sequence comes from Bacteroidota bacterium, assembly GCA_947466955.1. Taxonomy (GTDB): domain Bacteria; phylum Bacteroidota; class Bacteroidia; order Flavobacteriales; family Flavobacteriaceae; genus Flavobacterium. The sequence continues at coordinate 2,092 of CANIFM010000011.1, read as the reverse complement.
TATCTTAAATTTCTCCCTTCTTCAACACCAAAATAACCTTTATTTGGTACTGTAAAATCAGAATTTACTATTGTGATTTTTGAGGTTAATGGCGCAAGATTGAATTTTACATTATTCGATTTTTTCCATAACATTCCAGGTCCAAAAGTTAAATATCCAGGCGATAATAAATTGGTGGTTTCTGTTCTGAATTCCGCACCATTGGCATCTTTTCCATAAATATAGCCTTTTGCAATTTGTGTTTTAAAATTCAAAATAGCAGAATAATACCAAAGTCCTTTTGCTTTTTTACCCAAAAGCGAGTTCAATTCCAATCGGTCGTCAGTTTTTTTCTCGAAAGGCGAATTTTTGGTTTTTACCAATCCATAGGAAGCAATAATTTTATTATCCCAAGTTACGTCTTTCTTTTTATAATTGAAATCGTAATTAATTCCTAAATTTCCAGACAAGTTGTTTTCTCCTCCAGCTGCCCAATTATTAAAATTTGACTGATTGAAAAGCAACGAAAAATTTCCTTTTTTTGTCCAAACTTTTGTAGTGTCTGGTTTACTTAAATCTTGAGACTGTGCAGATGAAATCCCAAATATACAAATCAAAATAATCCCTAATTTTTTCATTTTTGAATGGTATTAAATTATTATTTTTTCTTGTACAAAGGAACTGCAGAACAGGCTTCCCCATACATAATGCTTTTTGCAAAAGGCTGCAAATATTGAGCCACTAATACATAAGCACTCATTGGAACTGGTTTTTTTGAACATCCTTTTATGATAACAGGCTTGTTTTCATAAATGGAATACTCAAGTGTAGGTAGAATTTCTTGGTATAATGAGGTATCTAAATCTTCTAAATTTCCATTCACAATTTTCTTTGCAAAAGGGGCTAATTGCAAGGCAACTAAAACGGAAGCCCAAGCAGGAACTATAGCGTCGGTGCTACAAAAAATTGCAACATAATTGTCTTGATATTTTGTCCAATCGTGTTGCTTCAAATGCTCCCGAAACTCTTTTTCTTTTAAAATAAAACCTTCTAAAAGCCATTGTGAAATATCAATTTGCACACGAATTCCCTTTGGATAATAATCTTCTAAATCGAAAACTTCAAGTGAACTATTGGCAACTTTATTTATGATTTCATCCATAATTTTAATATTCAGTAGTCAGTAATCAGATCTTTAGTGGTCAGCTACAAACTGAATACTAAAAAACTGAACAATGAACACTTTTTGCTAAAGCATCCCCAATTCTAATTTTGCTTCTTCGCTCATCAAATCTTTGCTCCAAGGTGGGTCAAATGTAATTTCAACTTCGCAAGATTTTACTTCATCGATTGTCTGAACTTTTTCCTCAACTTCACGCGGCAAAGATTCTGCCACGGGACAGTTCGGGGAAGTTAATGTCATTAGAATTTTGACTTCGTTATCTTCATTAATCATCACATCATAAATCAGTCCCAATTCATAAATATCAACAGGAATTTCTGGATCGTAAATCCCTTTTAATTTTTTTACTACGTTATCTCCTAAGTTAATTGTATCAGTATATTCTTCCATATTTTTTGTTTTTTTTACCATATAAGGCAATTAAGGTCATTTAATTTTTTGCGTCAAATGCCAAAGCATACATTTTAATATTTTTTATCATCGATACCAATCCATTAGCGCGCGTCGGAGATAAATGTTCTTTCAAACCAATTTCGTCTATGAAATCCAAATCAGCGGCTAAAATATCGGCAGCTTTTTGATTGGAAAAAGTACGAATTAAAATGGCAATAATTCCTTTGGTTAAAATCGCATCGCTATCGGCTGTGAAAACTATTACATCACTATTTTGTTCCCCTTTTAACCATACTTTCGATTGGCAGCCCTTGATAATATTGTCTTCGGTTTTAAATTCTTCTTTTATCAAAGGCAACTTTTTTCCTAATTCGATGATGTATTCGTAGCGTTCCATCCAATCGTCAAACATCGAAAACTCATCTACAATTTCGTCTTGTATCGCTTTTATTTTCATTCTTCTGCTTTAAATAATGAGTTTACTATTTCAACCACTTTTTGAATTTCCATTGGTGGAAATCCGTGGTCAAAGTTTGT
>CANIFM010000010.1 GCA_947466955.1 Bacteroidota bacterium | reverse complement strand
ATAATTGTAGATATAAACGAAGATGGATCTATAACTGTTGAAGATAACGGTCGTGGTATTCCAGTTGGAATTCATAAAAAAGAAGGCGTTTCGGCATTGGAAGTTGTAATGACTAAAATTGGTGCTGGAGGTAAATTCGATAAAGATTCGTATAAAGTTTCTGGAGGACTTCACGGAGTTGGGGTTTCTGTTGTAAATGCATTGTCAAATCACTTAAGAGCTACGGTTCACAGTAGTGATGGCAAGGTTTACGAACAAGAATATGAAAAAGGAAAATCGTTATATCCTGTAAAACAAATTGGGGAAACTACAAAAAGAGGAACTGTCGTTACTTTTTACCCAGATCCAACTATTTTTACTCAAACAGTTGAATATTCGTATGATACTTTGTCAGCTCGTATGCGTGAATTGTCATACCTTAACAAAGGAATTACGATTACGTTTACAGACAAAAGAGAATTGGATAAAGACGGGAAATTTGTTTGTGAAGTATTTCATTCTACTGAAGGTCTAAAAGAATATATACGTTATTTAGATGGAAATCGGGAGCCAATTATTGCGCACGTAATTTCTATGGATTCTGAAAAAGGAGAAATTCCAGTTGAGGTTGCCTTAATCTACAATACAAGTTACACGGAAAATATTTTTTCGTATGTAAATAATATCAACACGCACGAAGGAGGAACGCACTTGCAAGGTTTTAGAACAGGTTTAACTCGTTCTTTAAAAAAATATGCAGATTCATCTGGAATGTTGGATAAGTTGAAATTTGAAATTTCTGGAGATGATTTCCGTGAAGGTTTAACAGCTATTATTTCGGTGAAAGTTGCAGAACCTCAATTTGAAGGACAAACCAAAACTAAATTAGGAAATAGAGAAGTTGTTTCGCCAGTAAGTCAAGCTGTTGGAGATATGATTGAAAACTATTTGGAAGAAAATCCAAATGACGCTCGAATCATCGTTCAAAAAGTTATTCTTGCGGCTCAAGCCCGACACGCTGCCAAAAAAGCACGTGAAATGGTGCAACGTAAAACCGTTTTAGGTGGAGGTGGATTGCCGGGAAAATTATCAGATTGTTCAGAACAAGATCCTGCTCGTTGTGAAGTATATCTTGTCGAGGGAGATTCGGCGGGTGGAACAGCAAAACAAGGTCGCGACAGAGCATTTCAAGCAATTTTACCTTTAAGAGGTAAGATTTTGAATGTGGAAAAAGCGATGCATCATAAAGTTTTTGAAAACGAAGAGATTCGTAATATTTTTACGGCTTTAGGAGTTACCATTGGAACTGCTGAAGATAGTAAAGCCTTGAATTTAGAGAAATTAAGATACCATAAAGTAATTATTATGTGTGATGCCGATGTCGATGGTAGTCACATTTCTACTTTAATTCTGACTTTCTTCTTTAGATTTATGAAAGAATTAATCGAGCAAGGACACGTTTATATTGCTGCGCCACCTTTATATTTAGTTAAAAAAGGAAACAAAAAAGAATATGCTTGGAATGATAATCAACGTGATATAGCCAATGAAAGAATGGGTGGAAGCGCTGCAATTCAACGTTATAAAGGTCTTGGAGAGATGAATGCGGAACAATTATGGGAAACCACAATGGATCCAAGTTTCAGAACGTTACGTCAAGTAAATATTGATAGTTTGGCTGAAGCCGATAGAGTTTTTTCAATGTTAATGGGAGATGAAGTACCACCAAGAAGAGAGTTTATCGAGAAAAATGCAGTTTATGCAAATATTGATGCCTAATTGATGAAAAAGTTAGTCTTTTTATTTTTATTAGTTTCAAATATTTCGTTTTCTCAAACAACACAAGAGTTGGAAGATTTGGGTCATCTTATAAATGATGCTTTGTTTTTTTCTAATAAATATATTACTCCAGCTGCCGATGCTGCAATATATCAAGCAACATCGGGTTGGATGACTTCTCCGAAAAAACGAAAACTTTGGGATGTAACTTTAGGAATTCATTTTAATGCTTTTTTAGTTCCCAATAAGGACAGACAATTTGTAATTAATAATTCTGATTTTACATTTTTTCATATAGAAAATGCGAGTTCGGCAACAGTTCCAACGGCTTTGGGAAATAACGACCAGGTCAATTTGATTGGGCAAATAGGAACAACGCCTGTGAGCTTAAAAACTCCTGAAGGTGTAAATGAAGAGGTTGTTTTATACCCACATTTTTCTGGTTCGGTTGCACTTTGGTATGGAACGGAGTTGGTTGTGAAATATGCGCCAAAAACGAATTTAAAAAAAGGCGATTATCAAGTTTATGGATTTGGTTTCAAACATAATTTCGATCAATATTTCAAAGCATTGCAAGCTAAAAAGATTAATCTTGCTGGATTAGTTTGTTATTCAAATGAAAATATTAGCTTCGATTTTATTGATCCTCAAACGAGTATTGGAACATTGGGAATTAATAGAATTACAGGATTAGTAGATACGTGGCAATTTCAATTCAACGCTTCGAAAGAATATAAAAGATTTGAAATTATTACAGGAATTATTGCGAATGTGAGTGATGTAAAATACAAATTCACGGGCGATGTTCCGACAAATCAAGCAATACCAACACAATCGTTATTCAACGAGAGTTTAAAAGAAATTTACAAAACAAGAACCAACTTTTTAGGAGAAGTATCTTGTAGGTATAAAATTAACAAAATGTATTTACAATCTACCTTCGCTTTTGGTAAATTTGTAAATTCAAATGTAGCATTACAATACGAGTTTTAACATATAATAAAAAACAAAAAAATGAAAGTTACAATAGTTGGAGCAGGGAATGTGGGAGCATCTTGTGCAGACGCAATTTCATACAGAGGAATTGCAAGTGAAGTAGTATTATTGGATATCAAAGAAGGTTTTGCTGAAGGTAAGGCTATGGATATTATGCAATGTGCTACCAATACTGGTTTTAATACAAGAGTTTCGGGAGTTACAAATGATTACTCGAAAACTTCTGATAGTGATGTAGTGGTAATCACTTCTGGGATTCCAAGAAAACCGGGAATGACTCGTGAAGAATTAATTGGTATTAACGCTGGAATTGTAAAAACAGTAGTTGAAAATGTACTAAAGTTTTCACCAAATACTATTGTAGTTGTGGTTTCAAACCCAATGGATACAATGACTTATTTGGCTTTGAAAGCTACAGGTTTGCCAAAAAATAGAATTATTGGAATGGGAGGAGCGTTAGACAGTTCTCGTTTTAGATTTTATTTATCACAAGCTTTGAATACGCCTTCAAATGATATTTCAGCAATGGTTATTGGTGGTCACGGTGATACAACTATGATTCCACTAACTCGTTTGGCATCTTATAATGGTATTCCAGTTTCTGAATTTCTTTCTCAAGAAGAATTAGATAAAGTAGCGGCTGCAACTATGGTTGGTGGTGCAACATTAACGGGTCTTTTAGGAACTTCGGCTTGGTATGCGCCGGGAGCTTCTGTGGCGTATTTAGTAGATAGTATTTTGAATAATCAACGAAAAATGATTGCTTGTTCAGTATATTTAGAAGGTGAATACGGTCAAAGTGATATTTGTATTGGCGTACCTTGTATTATAGGTAAAAACGGAATTGAAGAAATTTTGGAAATCAAATTAAACGATGCCGAAAAAGCATTATTTGCGAAAAGTGCCGATGCAGTTCGCAATATGAATGCCGATCTTAAGTCGGTGTTAGCATAAATATTTATACAACTTTGAAAGAAGACTGCAAAAAAATGCAGTCTTTTTTTTAGATTAATCATAAAATAAATTGGTTAATCTCATTGATAATTATATATTTGTCAGCTAAAAAATATTGAGCATAAATAAAGTTGTTGTTATTTATTTAAAATAATAGAAACTTTATTTGTTTTTAACATTTAAACAACTAAAAATAGAATAAAAATTAATTAATTATAGTAATAATGCAGAATAGAGGACTTATTAAATTTTTCGCAATTTTATTTGCATTGGTAAGCATTTACCAACTTTCATTCACTTTTGTTTCTCACAAAATAGAAAGTGATGCCAAATCGTATGCTAACGGTAATTCTGAAAAAGAATTAAAATACTTAGATTCCATTGGAAAAGAAAAAGTATTTAATCTTGGTTTTTCAGATTTCACATACAATGAAGTAAAAGACAAAAAAATCAATAAAGGATTAGATTTAGAAGGTGGAATAAATGTTCAACTTCAAATTTCTGTAAAAGACATTATCAAAGGATTGTCTAATAATTCTAAAAATCCTGTTTTCAACCAAGCATTGGCGGAAGCAACAAAAAACAGACAAGGAAATCAAGACTATTTAGATGTCTTTTTTGCTGAATTTGAAAAAGCGGCTGACGGAAAAATAAAATTATCTTCACCAGATGTTTTTGCTAATAAAATATTAGGTGACGAGGTAAACTTCAAAAAAACCGATGATGAGGTTAAGAAAGTAATCAGAAGAAAAGTTGATGAGTCTATCGAAAGTGCTTTTGAAGTATTGAGAAAACGTATCGATAAATTTGGTGTAACACAACCTAACATTCAAAAATTAGGAGAATCAGGAAGAATTTTAGTAGAACTTCCAGGTGCGAAAGATGTGGATCGTATCAAAAAATTATTGCAAAGTACGGCTCAATTGGAATTTTGGGAAACTTACAAAATAGACGAATTAGGTAATTTCTTAATGGCAACTAATAATGCTTTGAAATTAACTGAAAAAGGAGCGATTAAAGTAAAAGAAACTGCAAAAACAGGAATTGATACTTTATTGACTGATAAAGCTAAAGATACTGTTGCTGATAAAAAAGGAAGCAATCCATTGTTAGATAAATTTGTATCTCAAGGTGGTGGACCAGTTTTAGGAGTTGTTGCTCCAAAAGATACTGCTGTAATTAACAGTTATTTCAAAAGACAAGACATTAGAGTTTTATTGCCTTCAGACAAGCGTTACGCTAAATTTGTATGGGGAAAACCATCGACAACAATTGATGAAAAAACAAAAAAATCAGTTGAAACAGTTGAATTGTATGCATTAAAAGGAAACAGAGACAATCAAGCGGCTATGAGCGGTGGCGTTGTAACAGATGCTAAAGATTCATTTGACCAATTAGGAAAACCATCGGTAACGATGCAAATGAGTGGTCAAGGTGCAAAAGCTTGGGAAGAATTAACAGGGAAAGCATTTACACAAAAAAGCAATATTGCAATTGTATTAGATGATGTTGTTTATTCAGCCCCAGGAGTTTCAAGCGGTCCTATTTCAGGAGGAAGATCTGAAATTTCAGGTGTATTTGATGTAACAGAAACTAAAGATTTAGCGAACGTATTAAGAGCAGGTAAATTGCCAGCTTCAGCAGAAATTGTACAATCAGAAGTGGTAGGACCCTCTTTAGGTCAAGAAGCTATTGATAACGGTACAAACTCAGCAATTATCGGTTTGTTAATCGTATCGCTTTGGATGATGGTTTACTACGGTAAAACTGGTTTATATGCAAACATTGCTTTAGCAATCAACTTACTTTTCTTATTTGGTATTTTAGCAAGTTTAGGTGCCGTTCTTACATTGCCAGGAATTGCAGGTATTGTATTAACAATGGGAACTGCGGTAGATGCAAATATTATTATCTATGAAAGGGCGAAAGAAGAATTGCGTGCCGGGAAAACAATTGATGATGCCATTAAAGCGTCATTTGGTTGGAAAGGTGCAATGCGTTCTATTGTTGATGCGAATGTAACACACGTTTTAACTGGTGCAGTTTTATTAATTTTCGGAACAGGTCCAATTCAAGGTTTTGCAACTACATTATTAATTGGTATAGCAACATCGTTATTTACTTCAATTTTCATTACAAGAATATTATTGGATTGGAGCGTTAACAGAGGTAATAAATTATCTTTCGTTACAGGTTTCTCTAAAAACTTCTTTACCAACTTCCATTTTGATTTCTTAGGTGTAAAAAAATACACGTATATCTTTTCAAGTTTAGTTGTAATTGTGAGTATTATTTCACTTTCAACAAATGGATTGAATCAAGGAGTAGATTTCGTTGGAGGAAGAACATTCCAAGTACGTTTTGAAAAACCAGTTTCTGCTGAAGAAGTTAAATTAGAATTAGTAAAAGTATTTGACGGAAGTGCTGAAGCCAAAATATTTGGTAAAGACAACCAGTTGAAAATTACAACAAAATATAAAGTTGCAGAAGCAGGTACAGAAGCGGATAAAGCGGTAAACCAAATTTTATATGATAACTTGAAAAAACATTTTGATGCCAATATGACGTACGATAAATTCGTTAACAGTTATGATGGTAAGAAATTAGGAATACTTCAAGCTTCAAAAGTAGGACCAACCGTGGCTGATGACATCAAAACAAATTCCTATTGGGCTGTAATTGGTGCAATGCTAATCGTTTGTTTGTATTTATTCATCAGTTTCAGAAAATGGCAATACAGTTTGGGAGCGATTGCTGCCGTTGCACACGACGTTATTTTCGTATTGGGTATTTACTCTTTATTATGGAAATATATGCCATTTGGAATGGAAATCGATCAACACTTCATCGCTGCGATTTTAACAGTAATTGGATATTCTATGAATGATACCGTTATTGTATTTGATAGAGTTCGTGAATATTTAGGTGGTAAAGCAAAAGGAAATTTCAATTCTATTGTGAACCAATCTATTAATTCTACAATGTCAAGAACTATCAATACCTCATTAACAATGATTTTAGTATTGTTGATTATGTTTGTATTTGGTGGAGAATCTATCAGAGGATTTATCTTTGCAATGTTAATTGGTATTGTAGTAGGAACGTATTCTTCATTGTTTATTGCAACACCAGTATTAGTTGACACTATTTCTGATGCAGAACACAAAAGAATTGAAGAAGAGCACAACGCTTAATTCAATAGATTAATATATATATATTTAGATGCCTCGCAATTGTGAGGCATTTTTTTTTGACATTTGATAAGACATTTGACATTTTTTTTAACCGCAAAGGGCGCAAAGTTTTACGCAAAGGTAAATTAGTTATGAATTATAAGTTATGAGTTTGTGGAATTGTTTAATCGTTGATTTGTTGATTTGTTGATTTGGGAAATCTGTTTAATCCGTTAAATCCGTGGCGAAAAAACCTCACCCGAGCCAGTCTTTACGATGCACGAAGCAATCTAAAACATTGGGAATATTACATTTGACTTTCGACGGATATTTTTCTTAACCGCAAAGGGCGCAAAGTTTTATGCAAAGGCAAATTAATTATGAATTATAAGTTATGAGTTTGTGGAATTGTTAAATCGTTGATTTGTTGATTTGTTGATTTGGGAAATCTGTTTAATTCATTAAATCCGTGGCAAAAAAACCTCATTCCAGCCAGTCTTTGCGAGGCGTTGCGAGTCACGAAGCAAAGCAATCTAAATCGAAAATAATAATAAGTTATGAGTTTGTGGAAGATTTCAGATTTCCGAATAAACGAATAACCGCATCAACGAATAACCCTTTCTCCCGAAACCGCATCAACGATTAAACCCTTTCTCTTGAATAAGGCACTTTATGATATAGTGCCATTTAAAACTACTGCTTTTTACTGTAAACGCTTTAAAACATGGGATTAAAGCTTAATTAAGTTATTGAAACGCTTGTTTTTATTTACATAACCGTAACTATTTTTATATTATACCGTAGTAATTTTATAAAAGATGTACGACTTTTACTAAAAAGATGTACGACTTTTGTATAAAAGATGTACGGCTTTTATACAAGAGTCGTACATCTTTATAAATATTTGTAAGGTTAAAACAATTTTTATTGCTTTTGAAACCAATTTAGTTTACCAGTAGAATTCAAGATAATTCCAAAACGGAATAATTGGTATTATCAAAAGAAGTAAAATTTTATAGATCTGCTGCGAGGAAAGGAGGTATGAATTTAGAAATTTAAACAAAACCATAAGCCAATAGTAGCCGGTTTAGTGAGGCAAATTCAAAGGAGTAGTTGTTAGAATTAGTGATTTAATTAGTAATGTATTGATGATAATAATAGGGGAGGACAAAAAGTAAAAATTTAAAGATTTCTAATTCAATATTAATTGAATTGCATTGAGATTGTATTTTTTAATCGAAATAGAAAAAAGCTTAATAAAACAGTATTGTTTTATTAAGCTTTTTTCCATAAAAATATTGAAGTATTTTATCGACAAAGCTTAGTATTGCTTTCAAAAAGATTCGAACCTAGATCTTAATATTAATTATAAAATCGTTTAGGGATGACATATTTTGTAACGTCGGATTTTAATACATTGGTATAAAATAGCCTAATCGCTTCTTTACAAAAGTTTTTATGAAAATCTGTACATATTTATGTAGCCCAGATAGTAGCGGCATCCTCTTGTAGCGGTGTTCGCTACAAGAGATAGAGCGAATAGCGGGAGGAATGGTGTTGTAATAAATGGAAGTTCAGCTCCAACAAGACAAACTCGAAATTTAGTTTATCTTTTTTTAATTCTGGATAATCTTAATTTAGCTTTAAATCCTAGCTATCGGCTTTTGCTAAAATTAAATGGATTAATTTTAAGTATTTACAATTTATTATTTTGGTCATTATAATACAAATTATAAAAAAAATGAGCTAAATTAATATTAATAAAGCTCATTGAAATATATGATTAAAACAACTTACTCTTCAATTCTCAATTGTAATTCTTCTATTTGAAGTTGTCCTGAAGATAGTAATTGTTGGTCTTGAAATTGATAATTCAAAATTGCTTGTTCTCGTAAATAAGCCATTTTTAATGCGGCAATTGCAGCTTCTGTTCCTTTATTTCCGTGAATTCCCCCGCTTCTATCCAAAGATTGTTGTTCGGTATTATCGGTTAGCAAACAAAAAATTACGGGTACATCAAATTTAACATTCAGGTCTTTAATTCCTTGGGTTACGCCTTCGCAAACAAATTCAAAGTGCATTGTTTCACCTTTTATCACACAACCAATTACAATAATAGCATCCACATTTTGGGTTTCTATCATTTTTTTTGCACCGTAAATCAGTTCAAAACTACCAGGAACATTCCAACGAATAATGTTTTCTGATGCCGCATCACAATCTAATAATGCCGCTTCAGCACCAGAATACAAACCTTCGGTTATGGTTTCGTTCCATTCTGAAACAACAATCCCAAACCGAAAATTTTTCGCGCTTGGGATTGTGTTCTTATCGTAATTTGATAAATTTTTATTTGCAGTTGCCATAATCAAGGATTTTATTGTTTTTCAGAATATACAACCAAAGATAAGAAATTCTTCAATTATAAATGCAAAATCCTCGTGCTACTTTATTGCGCTAAACCAATTAAAGCATCAATATTTGCTGCTTCGGGTGTCGCTTCGTATTTTTCTTTAATTTCTGTGAAATATTTCAACGCATCCGCTTTGTTTTTCAATCCTAAAGCCGTTTGACCTGCTTTCAACAAGAAACGTGGCGTTGTAAACTCGTTTTTATTTGTTTCAGATGCTTTAATATAGAATTCTAAAGCTTCTTTTGGTTGCCCTTTTTGAGAATGAGCATCCCCAATTGCGCCAATTGCCAAAGCACTTAACACCATATCATCTGATTTGAATTTCTCTAAATAAGAAATTGCTTCATCGTATTTTTTGGTATTCAAATACGCCATTCCAGCATAATAATTAGCTAAATTTCCAGCATCCGTTCCTTCATATTTGGAAGCAATGTCAACAAATCCGAATTTACCTTCAGAACCTTTTAATGCTAAATTATATAAGGAATCACTTTTTGTTCCGTCAGTCGCTTTTTGGAAATTTTGTTGTGCTAAAAACATTTCAGTTGCCGCAGTATCTTCTTTTGGTTCTGCAACAAATTTTTGAAATAACACATACCCAACAGTTACTAAAGCAATAACAGCAACTATTCCAAAGATTGCTTTTTGGTTATTCGCTACAAATTCTTCCGTTTTTGAAGCCGTTTGGTCTAATGAATTAAAGACACCAGCTGTTGTGCTGTCTTTTTCATCAATAGTTATATTTTCAACTGGTGTGTCGTTTTCTACTTTTTCTTTTGGAGTTTTATAGCCTCTTTTATTGTACGTTGCCATTTAATTTTAAATTAGTGAGTGGCAAAAATAAAATTTTTATTCAAACTGTCATAAAAAAAATGAGTTTATATTCAAATAAATGAAACATTTTCTTGATTTTGATGTTCATTCGTACAAATTTAAAAAATAATTGAAATTCAAATTCCCCAAAATGAGGTTTTATCGATAATTTTCAATAATTTGCACCTTTTAAAATAAAACAAACTCAGATTTCCAATTCTCTCATTATCAGTAAGTTTCATAAATGTATCTAAAAAAGATTTCTTTATTCAATTATAAAAATTTTTCGGAAGCCAATTTCGAGTTTGACAGCAAAATAAATTGTTTCGTTGGGAAAAATGGAATTGGAAAAACCAATGTATTGGACGCTATTTTTCATTTATCGTATGGAAAAAGCTATTTCAATCCATTGGCGGTTCAAAATATCAAACACGGCGAGGAATTTTTTGTCGTGGATGGCGAATTTGAAAAAAACGAACGAACAGAGCAAATTGTTTGTAGTTTAAAAAAAGGACACAAGAAGATTTTGAAACGAAATGGAAAGCAATACGATAAGTTTTCTGAACATTTGGGATTTATTCCACTTGTAATAATTTCACCCGCCGATAGAGATTTGATTGTTGAAGGCAGTGAAACCAGACGAAAATTTGTTGACAGTGTGATTTCGCAGTTGGATTCCAATTATTTGCACCAGCTAATTCAATATCAAAAAATCCTAAATCAGCGCAATGCTTTATTGAAATATTTTGCTTTGAATCAGGTTTTTGAAATGGATACATTATCTATATATAATGAGCAATTAAATGGTTTAGGTCAAACGATATTTGAAAAAAGAAAAGCATTTTTAGCTGATTTTGTCCCAATATTTAACAAACACCATCAAGCGATTACAGGTTCTGCAGAAACAGTTCAATTGGTTTATGAAAGTCAATTGTTTGAAAAAGAATTATTGTTGCTTTTACAAGAAAACATCAATAAAGATAGGGTTTTGCATTATACAAGTGTCGGAATTCATAAAGACGATTTATCATTTGAAATTGATAATTATCCGATAAAAAAGTTTGGGTCTCAAGGCCAACAAAAATCATTTTTAATAGCCTTAAAATTGGCTCAATTTGAATTTGTGAAAAAGCAATCTGGCGAAAATCCAATATTATTATTTGACGATATCTTTGATAAATTAGATGAAACTCGTGTTGGAAAAATTGTTGAAATGGTAAATAATGATGATTTCGGGCAACTATTTATTTCCGACACACATCCTGAACGAACGGAAGCCATTATAAAATCGACACATCAGAGTTATAAAATATTTAACTTGTAAGTGTTGCAAATCCCAGATTTATACATTTCCTTTACTAATAAATATAAAATCAAATTTAAATCAACATACAATGAAAGCAACACTTTTTTCCTTATTATTTATCGGATTCCTATTTACAAGTTGTAATGGTCAAACCGAAAAAAAATACGAATCTATAGCACCAATAGCTTTTGCAGATAAAATAAAAGCAACTCCAAACGCACAAATTATCGATGTTCGTTCCCCAGAAGAATTTGCGGGTCAAAACATTGATAAATCAGTAAACATCGATTGGAACGGTGATGATTTTGACGGGAAAGTCAGTAAATATGACAAAACTAAGCCTGTTTTCGTCTATTGTATGAGTGGCGGAAGAAGTAAAAAAGCAGCCGAAAAATTGCAAGAATTAGGTTTCAAAACCATTTATGAGTTGCAAGGTGGAATTATGAAATGGGATTCCGCAGGATTGTCAATTCCGAGTGATAAAATCATCGGAATGTGCAGTCAGGAATACAAAGAATTACTAAATTCTGATAAAAAAGTTCTGATTGATTTTTATGCTGAATGGTGTGCGCCTTGTAAAAAAATGACACCGTTTCTACTAAAAATGCAAAAAGAAATGGCAGAAAAGGTGACAATTGTTAGGTTGAATGCAGATGAAAACAAAACTTTAATCACAGAAATGAAAATTGACGAACTTCCTACCTTATTATTATATCAAAATAATAAAGTGATTTGGAAGCATTCAGGATATATAAGTGAGGAAGATTTGACTAAACAATTACAATAAATTATGATTTCAAAACACCTATTAAAATTTCTTGAAGATTTAAAAGCCAATAATAATCGGGATTGGTTTTTAGAAAATAAAAAAAGTTACGAAGAATTTAAAAAGGATTATCATCAATTAATTCGTGGGTTTCTTGAGATTTTAAAACCTCAAGATGCCAATTTAGAACTCTTAGAAGTGAAAAATTGCGCATTCAGAATTAACCGTGACATTCGTTTTTCTAAAAATAAAGCACCTTATAAAACTCATTTAGGAATTTGGATGAATACCAACCAAGGCAATAAAAATGGACCAGGATATTATATTCATATTGAAAAAGGAAGCAGTTTTATTGCTGGCGGAATTTACAGTCCTGAATCAGATGATTTGAAAAAAATTAGAAAAGAAATTGCCTTTTTTTATGAAGATTTGGAAGAGATTTTGAACGATAAAAACTTTAAAAAATACTTTTCTGGATTGGACAAAACTGAAACTAATTCGTTGAAAAACGGTCCAAAAGAATTTGATAAAGAGCATCCAGCAATTGAATTTTTGAAACTAAAAAGTTTTGTTGCTGTTCAGAATATAACTGATGCTGAACTGTTAAATGAAAATTTCGTGAAAGCTACCGCAGAAAAATTAATCGTTTTGAAACCATTACTCGAATTTTTGAACCGTGGATTGTCAATCGATTAAATATAAATTATAATTTTTAATAGGTTTAAAGTACATTTGCTTTTTACTTTTATGTAATATAAATGGAAATTCTAAATCATTTTTCTTTAAAAAACTTCAATACTTTTGGTATTGAAGCCAATGCAAAACAATTTGTGGGAGTTCATTCCGTAGCAGATTTAAAAACTGTTTTGATTGAAAATAAAACTAAAAACAAATTCATTTTAGGTGGCGGAAGCAATATGCTTTTAACCCAAGATATTGATGCTTTGGTGATTCATATTGATTTAAAAGGTAAAAAAATAGTTGAAGAAAATGACGATTTTGTTTGGGTTGAAAGCCAAGCGGGAGAAAATTGGCACGAATTTGTTTTGTGGACAATCAATCAGAATTTTGGTGGATTAGAAAATATGTCGTTGATTCCTGGAAATGTTGGAACTACACCCGTTCAAAATATTGGGGCTTATGGAACTGAAATAAAAGACACTTTTGCTTCTTGTTCGGCTCTTAAAATTGACACTTTGGAGATAAAAAACTTCTCAAAAGAAGAATGTCATTTTGGTTATAGAGAAAGTGTTTTCAAAAATGAAGTGAAAGACCAATATATCATCACTTCGGTAGTTTTTAAATTGACGAAACGCAATCATAAAATCAATATTTCTTATGGAGATATTGCGTCAGAATTAGAAAAAAATAACATCACAACGCCAAAACTAAAAGATGTAAGCAATGCTGTAATAGCAATTCGACAAAGCAAATTACCCGATCCAAAAGTATTAGGAAACAGCGGTAGTTTTTTCAAAAATCCAATTGTTTTAAAATCAGATTTCGAGAAAATTCATCAGAAATTCCCTGAAATGAAATTCTATGAAATTTCTGAAACCGAAGTAAAAGTTCCGGCTGGTTGGCTAATTGAACAAGCTGGTTTCAAAGGAAAACGTTATGGCGATGCGGGAATTCATAAAAATCAAGCTTTGGTTTTAGTAAATTATGGTTCGGCAACTGGTCAAGAAATTTTGAATGTTTCTAAGGAAATTCAAGATACAATATTCAGAACTTTTGGAATTCATATTGAAGCGGAAGTAAATATCATTTAACAAATCGGTCAAAGCAGAAAAAAATTGTTTAAATACAAAATCTCTATTTGTAAATCCTATTTGAATTCATACCTTTGCACACATCCAAAAAAGAGGTAAAACTGATATGTTAATCACTATTTTTTATATTTTTATTGTAATTGTTGCAGTGCAACTTTTTTATTATGCGGGAATTTTTTCGAAATTTGCTTTTGCAAAAATCCAAAAAAGCACGCCTAAAAGAATACCAATTTCAGTAATAGTTTGCGCTAAAAACGAAGAAGAAAATGTAATTAATTTTATTCCACTTTTGGCAGAACAAAACTACCCGGATTTTGAAATTATCTTAATTGACGATGCTTCAAGCGATACTACTTTAGATATTTTTGAAGAATTTGAAAAAAAATATTCAAATGTTCGCTTGGTGAAAGTTGCCAATAATGAAGCTTTTTGGGGAAACAAAAAATTTGCATTGACTTTAGGAATAAAAGCTGCCAAAAAAGACTATTTACTTTTTACAGATGCTGATTGTTATCCAACTTCGAAAGACTGGATTACGTTGATGAGTTCTCAGTTTACGATGCATAAAACATTTGTTTTGGGATATGGTGCTTATGAAAAAGTTAAAGGTTCTTTTTTGAATAAAATCATCCGTTTTGAAACGATGTTAACCGCGGTTCAATATTTTTCTTGGGCGAAAATCGGACGTCCTTATATGGGCGTTGGAAGAAATTTAGCCTACAAAAAAGACGAGTTTTTCAAAGTAAATGGTTTTATAGATCACATGAAAATTCGTTCTGGTGACGACGATTTATTCATCAATCAAGCAAGTAAAGGAAACAATACGACTTGCTGTTATTCTCCTGAAAGTTTTACGTATTCCAAACCAAAAACGACTTTTAAGGATTGGATTACCCAGAAAAAACGCCATGTGGCAACTGCAACTTTTTATAAATCATTTGACAGAATTCAACTTTCAGTGTTTTTTATTTCGCAAATATTGTTTTTAATTTTACCCATAATTCTATTGTCTTTTCAATACGAATGGATTGTCGTTTTGAGTATAATTGGTTTTAGATACCTATTCACTTGGATTATTCTTGGGTTTTCAGCAGGTAAATTAAAAGAAAAAGATGTAATGTATTGGTTTCCAATTATTGAGATTGTACTTATATTCACACAAATGAATATCTTTGTATCCAACATTTTCTCAAAACCCGTACATTGGAAATAATAAAAAATATAGAAAAAGCTAAAATTGGTGATCAAGTTGCCTTTACTTTTCTATTGGATTTTTATTGGAATGAAGTCTATGCTTTTATGTTGAAACGCACTGAAAACGAGACAGACGCCGAAGATATTACCATTGAAACCTTCTCAAAAGCATTTGATAAATTAGCCACTTACAATCCCGAATTTCAATTTAATACGTGGTTAATTGCTATTGCAAAAAACGTTCACATTGATATTTTACGAAAGAAAAAATCATCATTATTTGTAGAAATTACAGACGAGGAAGATTATCAGGCTTATAATATTGCCGATACTACCCCGTCGGCAGAAGACAAATTGATTACAGAGCAAAATTTATCGCAATTACTTCAATATATAAAAGAGTTAAAACCGCATTATCAAGAAGTCATTCAGTTGCGTTATTTTCAAGAAATGAGTTATCAAGAAATCGCGAATCAGTTGGAAGAGCCATTGAGTAATGTGAAAGTTAAAATTTTGCGTGCTAAGAAATTATTGGCAGAAATAATTCAAAATAGAAGGTAGATACTTCTTTTTTTATTAGACTATAACATTTTATCTATAGTATTACCAATATTAAATCCTGCTTTCCCTATTTATAAGTTTAATAACGTAAATAATTAATCTAAAAGCGATACTTTACAAGGTTGCCTATTTCTGTTTTTAATCTATCTTTGCACCTTCAAAAACATAAAAATTTAAAATGATTACAGTTAACGATATCTCTGTTCAATTTGGTGGAACTACATTATTTAGCGACGTTTCTTTTGCAATAAACGAAAATGACAAAATTGCCCTTATGGGTAAAAACGGAGCAGGTAAATCCACTTTATTAAAGATAATTGCTGGGCAAAGCAAACCTTCAACAGGAAATATTTCTGCACCAAAAGAAGCTGTTATTGCCTATTTGCCACAACATTTATTGACCACAGATGGCGCGACTGTTATTGAAGAAACGTCTAAAGCTTTTGGAGAAATATTTTCCATGAAAGCTGAAATTGATGAAATAAACGAGCAATTAACAATTCGTACCGATTACGAAAGTGATGCTTATATGAAATTGATTGAAAGAGTTTCTGATTTAAGTGAGAAATTTTACGCAATTGAAGAGGTGAATTATGAAGCTGAAGTGGAAAAGATTCTTATTGGATTGGGTTTTGTTCGTGAAGATTTTACACGTCAAACATCAGAGTTTTCTGGTGGATGGAGAATGAGAATCGAATTGGCTAAAATCCTTTTGCAAAAACCAGATTTGATATTATTAGATGAACCAACGAACCACATGGATATTGAAAGTATTCAATGGTTAGAGGATTTCTTGCTAAATTCTGCGAAAGCTGTAGTTGTGATTTCTCATGACAGGGCTTTTGTTGACACTATTACCAATCGTACAATTGAAGTTACGATGGGAAGAATTTATGATTATAAAGCCAAATATTCTCATTATTTGGAGCTTAGAAAAGACAGAAGAGTACACCAACAAAAAGCGTATGACGAGCAACAACGTATGATTGCTGATAACAGAACTTTTATTGACCGATTTAAAGGTACATTTTCTAAAACAGATGCTGTTCAGTCTCGTGTTAAGATGTTGGAAAAACTAGTAATTGTTCAAGTTGATGAAGTAGATACTTCGGCATTAAAATTAAAATTTCCTCCAGCTGCTCGTTCTGGACAATATCCTGTAATTGTTAAAGATCTATCGAAATCGTATGGCAATCATGTTGTATTTGAAAATGCAAATATGGTTATTGAACGAGGACAAAAAGTAGCTTTTGTTGGAAAAAATGGTGAGGGAAAATCAACAATGATCAAAGCCATCATGAAACAAATCGAGATTAATGGCGGAAGTTTAGAAATTGGTCATAATGCACAAATTGGCTATTTTGCTCAAAATCAAGCTGCTTTATTAGATGAAAACGCTACTATTTTTGAAACCATTGATGATATTGCTGTGGGCGATGTCCGAACTAAAATCAAAGATATTCTTGGCGCTTTTATGTTTCATGGCGATGATGTTACTAAGAAAGTAAAAGTGCTTTCCGGTGGTGAAAAAACCCGTTTGGCGATGATAAAACTATTGCTAGAACCAGTAAATTTATTAATTCTTGATGAGCCTTCTAATCATTTGGACATGAAAACCAAAGATATTATTAAAGATGCTTTACGTGATTTTGACGGTACTTTAATTCTAGTTTCACACGATAGAGATTTCCTTGATGGACTAGCTTCTAAGGTTTTTGAATTTGGAAACAAGCGTGTAAAAGAGCATTTCGAAGATATTTCAGGTTTCTTAGCACACAAGAAAATGGAGAATTTGAGAGAAATAGAGAAGTAAATAAATAAAAGTTTCTTAAGAATAAACCACTAGGTAATGGAAGTTCATAGATTTGGTTTGGCAGACTGAAAGTCTGCGAAGCTATATTGTGGAATTAATCCGTGAAATTTTGCCACAGATTCACAGATTAAAAAGTAGTTAAAAAATCAGTGAATCTGTGGCAAAAAATATTTTTAGAAGCTAAACCGAGATGCACTAAAAGTGCATAGTTTTAACTCTATTTGTGACCAGAAAAGACTAAATATAATTAGATTATTTCTCTTCCTTCTGTCCCATCATCATCAAAAACGCTTTCAAAAACGCATCTATTTCACCATTCATAACACCGTCAACATCGCTGGTTTCATAACCTGTGCGAACGTCTTTTACTAATTTATAAGGCTGCATAACATAGTTGCGAATTTGCGAACCCCATTCGATTTTCATTTTCCCAGCTTCAATATCTGCTCGTTGTGCCTGTTTCTTTTTTAATTCAATTTCATACAATTGAGAGCGTAACATTTGCATCGCCCGTTGTCTGTTGTCTTGTTGTGATCTCGTTTCCGAACATTGAATCTGAATTCCTGTAGGTTTGTGAACCAATTGTACTTTGGTTTCAACCTTATTTACATTTTGTCCACCAGCACCACTGGAACGGGAAGTTGTAATTTCAATATCGGCGGGATTAATATCTATTTCAATACTATCATCAACTAACGGATATACATATACAGATGCAAACGAAGTGTGTCGCTTGGCATTGCTGTCAAATGGCGAAATTCGCACCAATCGATGCACTCCATTTTCTCCTTTTAAATAACCAAAAGAATAATCCCCTTCAAACTCAAGCGTTACAGTTTTAATTCCCGCAGCTTCGCCTTTTTGAAAGTTCAATTCTTTGATTTTGTAACCGTATTTTTCGCCCCACATCATGTACATACGCATAAGCATTTCTGCCCAATCGCAACTTTCTGTTCCTCCAGCACCTGAAGTAATTTGAAGTACGGCACTCAAAGAATCGCCTTCGTCAGAAAGCATATTTTTGAATTCTATCGCTTCAATATAAGAATTCGTAACCCGAAATTGTTCGTCCAATTCATCGGAAGTAAGTTCTCCTTCTTTATAAAATTCGTAAGCCAATTGCAATTCTTCTGCCATTTCGCAGGCTTTATCATAATCTTCTACCCATTTTTTCTTGGAACGAAGTGTCTTAATATAAAGTTCTGCCTCCTTCGGATTATTCCAAAACTCGGGTGCTAACGTCTTTTCTTCTTCATTTGTAATTTCAATTAATTTGGCATCAACGTCAAAGATACCTCCTCAACGCACCAAGGCGCTCTACAATACCTTTAATTTGTTCGGTAGTTGTCATAAATTATATTAATTTTGTAAAGCAAAAATAAGAAATTTTTACGAAGAGGCAAGTCGTAACTTGTCTGTATTTCAAATATAAAAATCAATATGGAAATTAATTTAGTTAGTGATACCGTTACAAAACCTAGTCAGGAAATGTTACGTTTTATGTTTCAGGCAGAAGTTGGTGATGATGTTTACAAACAAGACCCAACAGTCATTGAATTAGAAGCCAAAGTTGCCGAATTTTTCGGAATGGAAGCAGCCCTGTTTTTCCCTTCAGGGACAATGGCAAATCAAACGGCAATTAAACTGCACACGCAACCAGGCGAGCAATTAATAGCTGATAAATGGGCGCACGTTTACAACTATGAAGGAGGTGGAGCTTCCTTTAATAGCGGTGTTTCTTGTTGTTTGTTAGATGGAAATCGAGGAATGATTACCGCCGAACAAGTCGCTGGAGCTATTAATAATCCTGAGTTTTACCACAGTCCGTTAACGAGTTTGGTATGTGTTGAAAATACCACCAACAAAGGGGGAGGAGCCTGTTATGACTTTGAAGAATTCCGAAAAATACGCCAAGTTTGCGATGCCAACAACTTGAAATTTCACTTAGATGGTGCGCGTATTTGGAATGCTTTGGTTGCCACCAATGACAATCCGAAAGACTACGGAACAGTTTTTCACACCATTTCTGTTTGCTTATCAAAAGGGTTGGGCGCACCAATTGGTTCACTTCTACTATCCGACAAAGCGACCATACACAGAGCATTAAGAATCAGAAAGATACTTGGTGGCGGAATGCGACAAGTGGGCTATTTAGCAGCAGCCGGATTGTATGCTTTAGACAACAATATCGAACGCTTATCAGAAGACCATCGACGTGCAAAAGAATTAGGAAACGTGCTTCAAAAACTACCTTGGGTTGCCAAAGTTGAACCTGTAGAAACCAACATTTTGATATTCTCCGTACAACCTTCTGTAGATGAAAATTTGTTGATGGAAAAACTGAAACAAAAAGGTATTTCCATGAGTTCAATGGGACACGGAAAACTAAGAATCGTCACCCATTTGGATTACCGCGAAGTCATGCACAGTTACGTTTTGGAAACCCTAGAAAGATTAACTTAGTCAAAAATAAGTAGGAGCGAATTGTCCTCTTGTATTTGGAATTGCAATTCCCGCTTTCGGCTATATCTCTTCGCTTCGCTGCGAGGATACCGCCTCAATCGGGGCTGAGGGAGCAGTCATTTTTCTGCTTTTAATTTTCTGTCAATCTGAATTTATTTCAGATTCTAATTTTCTTTGCGAACGTAACACGGTGAAGCGAGGCAATCTTCTTTTTTTTAACCGCAAAGGGCGCAAAGTCTTTCGCAAAGTTCGCAAATTTTTTAACAGATTTCCACAGATTTTCCAACAACCATCAACCATCAACTTTACCCTCCATCAACTCCTTGCTAGCGCACCGCAGTGAAGCGAGGCAATCTGTTGATGGCAAATAAGCAAACGATATGAGATTGCCACGCACCTCGCAAAGACAGTATTGGTGAAAGGGTAAACGGGGTTCTAAACCCCACTTACCACGTCCTGAACTACATTAATGGGGTTCTGAACTGCATTAACGGGGTCTCGAAGTGCATCAACGGGGTCTCGAACCCCATCAACGGGGTCTCGAACCCCATTAACGGGGTCTCGAAGTGCATTAACGGGGTCTCGAACCCCATTATCGGGGTCTCGAACCTCATTAACGGGGTTATACAACGTGGTAAATGGGGTCTCGAACCACTTAAATGGGGTTGTACAACGTGGTAAACGGGGTCTCGAACCCCATTAACGATGTTATACAACGTGGTAAACGGGGTCTTGAACCACTTAAATGGGGTTGTACAACGTGGTAAACGGGGTCTCGAACCACTTAAATGGGGTTGTACAACGTGGTAAACGGGGTCTCGAACCACTTAAATGGGGTTGTATAACGTGGTAAATGGGGTCTCGAACCACTTAAATGGGGTTGTACAAAGTGGTAAATGGGGCTACTTGAGCAGTCATTTTTTTGTTTTTATATTTTGGATTTAAATCTATTATCTATTCGTCTATTATCAATTATCTTTTCACAACAATAATCAATTCATTGTGTTGCTCAACCCTTGGAATGGCTTTGGTTTTGAATTTTGAAACGTCAAATTCATTCCTGTACTTTTGATTTCTAGCATTGTCACTTTGCTTCGTTAGCATCGTATTGAAAAGGATATAACCACCCGATTTTATGAGTGTGCCAATTCTGTCAATAAAGAATTTTTCAAAGAGAAAATTCGGCATATTAGTGTCTTGAAAAATATCGATGATTATTAAATCAAAGGTTTCATTCGTTTTCAAAACAAATTCAAAGGCGTCGTCAATAACAATAGTTAAGTTGGGGATTTTATATAATTTAAAATAAGTATTAGCAATTTCGATGATTTCTGGGTCAATTTCAACACCTGTAATTTTACCTTTATATTTAATTTCATTTACCAAAGTTTTGATAACGCTTCCTCCTGCAACACCAAGAACTAGAATTGATTCCATTTTATTAATGGTTTCAAAACCGATAGCTTTCAAACCTTTTCGCAAAATACGCTGCAAACTACCGTAGGAATAATTAGTGTTCTTGGAATCCAATACCAATTCGCCGTTTGCCCAAGTGACTTCAAGCGAATTGCTTACAGAAGATTTTCGCTTGTAGATGTTTATAGGAATCAAAAAACTAAGTATCTTTTTGAACATTATTTTTTTTATCAAAAATAAGAGATTAATGTTACTTTTGCACAAAATTACTAAGAATGAAGAAACAAATTTATAAATTGATTTTTTTTCGATTAATGGGTTGGAAAATCGTTGGTGAAATTGACGAAAAAATCACCAAATGTGTTTTGATGGTTGTTCCACACACGAGCTGGCACGATTTCTATCTTGGAATTTTTACGCGAGGAATTACCGAGGTTGAGATGAATTGGTTAGGTAAAAAAGAATTGTTTGGCTTTCCATTTGGCTGGTATTTTCGATATATGGGCGGCGCACCTTTGGATAGAAAAGGAAGTTTGAATAAAGTAGATGCTATTGCAGAAGTTTTTAAAAATAAGCAAATATTTCGATTGGCAATTGCTCCTGAAGGCACTCGCAAGAAAGTAACGGAGTTAAAAACAGGTTTTTATTATATTGCAATGAAAGCAAATGTCCCAATAATTCCTGTAGCTTTTGATTTTGGTAAAAAAGAAGTCCGTTTGGGAAAATCGTTTAATCCAACTGGCGCAATCGAAGAAGATTTGGAAATTCTAAAACGTCATTTTATCGATACAAAAGGAAAAGTACCTGAATACAGTTTCAAAGTAAAATAATTACTCCGAAGGTTTATAATCTTTAAAAGTTCCGTTTTTATAGAATATCACAATTTTGTCAATTTCATTTGAACTTGTCGAGATTGTGATATTTTCTTTTACAATGGAGTTGGTATTTTCTACAATATTTTTAACGACAGGAATTTCAGTTGGGCTAAATAAATTTTCCGCAATTTGGTTTTGTGGAATTGGAGTAGGAGCAGAAATTGTTTTTTCTGCAATAATTCCAGTTCTATTTTCGTCTGAATTTTTCGGAAAATTTCCTTTGCCATTTAAAATCCAATACAAATCAACATCTGGAAAAACCTCTAAAATTTTCAATATAAAATCCAAACTCGGCTTGTTTCTGCCTGAAAGCAAATGAGACAAACTGGAACGTTGTACACCAATTTTATCAGCAAATGCAGAAGCGTTTAAGCTATAATAATCCAACAGTATCTCAAGTCTTTTAATGAATTCGTCGGTGTTTACCATTGTAAATTATTTTTTAGAAGTTATATTTTACAAATGTAAATAAAAAGAAGTAAACAAGCAATTTTACAGATGTAAATTGTAAATATTTAACGTTTTGAATTGGTTTAAAACTTTAAGTATTTAATTTTAAAATACTGATTATATGTAATTTGATATATAAAAAATAAATTAATAACATTTGTTAATTATAGAGATATTCAAACACATAATCAAATAAGATAAAACGTTTACATTATTAAACAATTTATTCTTTTTTATTGTTTACAATTGTAAATATAAAGATGTTTACTTTTGTAAATCAAATTTAAAGCTATGGATTTCGAGAAATTATTCAGTCAATTTAAAGAGGAAAATTTATTTGGACGTTACATCACCTTGGAAGATATTGAACCATTATTAGCAAATTTCAATACTACTAATCAGGTTCAAATTATAGGTCATTCTGTACTTGGAAAACCAATTTATAAATACCAATTAGGAACTGGTTCAAAACGAATTTTGCTTTGGTCGCAAATGCATGGAAATGAAAGTACAACTACAAAAGCACTTTTTGATTTTTTAAACTTGTTGAATAGCAATTCTGAATTGGCAATTAAATTGCTGTTGGAGTTTACTTTTTGTTGTTTGCCAATGGTAAATCCTGACGGTGCATCATTATATACAAGAGAAAATGCCAATAAAGTAGATTTAAATAGAGATTCTCAAGCGCTTTCTCAACCTGAAAGTGTCCTATTAAGACAAATATTTGAAGATTTCAAGCCTCATTATTGTTATAATTTACATGATCAGCGCACTATTTTCGGTGTTGGTCATGAAAATTCAAAACCAGCAACGGTTTCATTTTTGGCACCATCCTATAATGAAGCAAGAGAAATAAACGAGGTTCGAGCCAAAGCTATTGAAGTAATTGTTGCTATGAATGCTGTTTTACAAGAGTTGATACCGAACCAAGTGGGGCGTTTTGACGATTCATTTAATATAAACTGCATTGGAGATACTTTTCAATCTTTAAACGTTCCGACGATTTTAATTGAAGCAGGACATTTCCAAGAAGATTATGATAGGGAAGTAACTCGAAAATATATTTTTATAGCTTTAATTTCGGGTTTTAGATATATTTACGAAAACGATATAGTTAGCAATAAAATTCAAGATTACTTGAATATTTCTCATAATAAAATCTGTTTTTATGATTTTATTTATAAAAATATCCAAATTCATTATGATAATAACAAATTTATTACGAATTTTGCCATTCAATATAAAGAAGAATTAATTGATAATCAGCTTTTTTTTAATGCGTATATTACTGACATTGGGGATTTAAAAGGTTTTTCTGGACATTTTGAGTACGATGCGAAAGAAGCTTTGTATGAAAATTTAGAAGGAAATATTCCGAAATTAGGTCAAAAAGCAGATTTTTCTTTAGGAAAAAGCATAAAAATCATAAATGGATTGATAAAATTTTAGTCTTTTTTATGTTTTTGCAAGAATTAATTAAATAGTAATTGAAATAAATTAAAGTACATTAAAAAACCTACTTATGAGCAAGTTCCGTTTAGATGAAGTCGATCATCAAATTTTAGATATGTTGATTGATAATACAAGAGTTCCATTTACTGATATTGCAAAGAAATTATTGATTTCTGCCGGTACAGTTCACGTGAGAGTGAAAAAAATGGAAGATGCAGGAATAATTATGGGGTCTTCCTTGACCTTAGATTATGAGAAATTAGGATATTCTTTTATCGCTTATGTTGGTGTATTTCTTAATAATACTTCTCAAACTAAATTTGTTTTGGAGCGTATTAATGAAATTCCTTTCGTGACTGTTGCGCACATAACTACTGGAAAATTCAATATTTTCTGTAAAATTAGAGCAAAAGATACCAAGCACGCAAAGGATGTGATTTTCATGGTTGATGATATAGAAGGAGTCTATAGAACTGAAACTATGATTTCGCTTGATGAAAGTTTGAACGACAAAAAACGTTTAATGCATACGATTTTCAAAAACTTGTAGTGTTTATAAAGTTTTTATTTTATAAAGCCTCAAGTGAATTCTTGGGGCTTTTTTATTGCTTATTTTTCAAAAACTAACAACAACACAACTATTAAAATGTACACGCTTCCTAAAATTGAACGATTCAACCAGAATGTTCTCTCAAAATACCAAGTTTACAACAGTCTCTTTCTGACTCTTCCTTTTGATTCAATTGATAATACGGGTGTTTTGTTGCCTTTATTTACAGAAGTATGTGAAAAAGGGTTTAAAAAGCAAGAAACACCAATTCAGATTGTAGATTTCTTCGTAACTAAATATATGGATAATGCTTCTGAAACTGAAAGAATCGATTTGTTTTTCCGATTCATACAGTATATTGAAAGACAAATCGTCCTTTTTGATGCCATTGAGGATGCTGCATTTTCGGTTGTAAATAATTTAGAAGGAAGAGGTTCTTTACGAGATATTAAAGAAATTGCAGAAGAAAAAGAAAAGACCAATGAGCTTAAAGATTTCTTGGGTAATTTCAATGTTAGACCAGTTTTAACGGCGCATCCAACGCAATTTTACCCAGGAACAGTTTTGGGAATTATCACCGATTTAACGGATGCAATTCGCGAAGATGATTTACTTAAAATCAAACAATTGTTATCTCAATTAGGGAAAACGCCTTTTATAAAATCAGAAAAACCAACGCCATATGATGAAGCGGTTAGTTTGATTTGGTATTTGGAAAATGTTTTCTATGAAACTATTGGGGAAATGATGTTGTATTTACAAAAGAATATTTTTCAAGACAATGAAATTAACAATCCAATTTTCAATTTAGGGTTTTGGCCCGGAGGAGATAGAGATGGAAATCCATTTGTAACAACGCCAATTTCAATGAATGTGGCGGAGCGACTTCGGACTTCAATTTTAAAGTGTTATTATAATGATATAAGAAAATTAAAAAGAAAGTTAACCTTCTCAAATGTAGACACTTTAATAGCGGAACTTGAATATAAAATTTATCGTTCTGTTTTTTATTCTCAAGGGGAAATTTACATCACTTTAGAAGAGTTTAAAGCCAAATTATATCAAATTAAGGCAATTGTAATCGAGCAACACCAATCGTTATATTTAGATGATTTGAATTCGCTTTTGAATAAAGTGAACCATTTCGGGTTTCATTTTGCTTCTTTAGATATTCGTCAAAATAGTAAAATTCACAATGGTGTTATCAAAACTATTTTAGAAAATGCAGTTCAAAAAGGAAATCTGCCAAATGAAAAATTATATTATTCATCTAATGAAACCGAGAAGTTAGCAATCGTTTCTCAATTAAAAAATCAATTAAATCCTGAAGATTATCAAGATGAAATGACTAAATCTACGTTGGCTTCTATTTATGCGATGAAATCCATTCAAGAAAAAAACGGTGAATTTGGAAGCAATCGATACATTATTAGCAATTGTGAAAGTGCAATTCAAGTTATGGAAACCTTCGCATTATTCCGATTGTGTGATTGGGAACAGCCAACGGTTGACATTATTCCGCTTTTTGAAGTCATTGATGATTTGCAAAAAGCACATCTTGTGATGGAACAATTATATACCAATGAAACCTATTTAAATCATATTAAAAGCAGAGGAAACAAGCAAACAGTAATGTTAGGTTTTTCTGATGGAACTAAAGACGGTGGCTATTTAATGGCAAATTGGAGTATTTACAAAGCAAAAGAAAATATTACTACAATGTCAAGAAAACACGGAATTAAAGTAGTTTTCTTTGACGGTAGAGGTGGGCCGCCAGCTCGTGGAGGTGGGAAAACACATAAATTTTATGCTTCATTGGGTTCGAATATTGAAAATGAACAAATTCAAATCACAGTTCAGGGACAAACTATTAGTTCTAATTTTGGAACATTAGATTCTTGTCGTTATAATTTAGAAAATCTTTTGAGTGCTGGTGTTGCCAATAAAATCTTCGATGATGGCTCGAATTTATTGACTTCTTCAGAAAAAAGTATGTTGGATGAATTAGCGGAAGTCGGTTATAATAAATATATAGATTTTAAAAATCATCCTAAATTCATTCCTTATTTGGAGCAAATGAGCACCTTGAATTATTATGCTAAAACCAATATCGGAAGTCGTCCTTCAAAACGAGGGAAGTCTGAAAAGCTAGATTTTGCTGATTTGCGTGCAATTCCATTTGTAGGTTCTTGGAGTCAATT
Organism: Bacteroidota bacterium; assembly: GCA_947466955.1. Lineage (GTDB taxonomy): Bacteria > Bacteroidota > Bacteroidia > Flavobacteriales > Flavobacteriaceae > Flavobacterium. The sequence continues at coordinate 693 of CANIFM010000010.1, read as the reverse complement.
GAAACAAAATGTACCCGGTTTCTTTGGGGTTGGTTCTGCTTTAAAGCATTTTGAAGATAATAATAAGTGGGATCAAATTCAGAATTTGTATCACAGTTCTTTATTTTTCAGAACGCTTTTAGAAAATAGTATGATGGCATTGGCGAAATCATTTTTTCCTTTAACTGCTTATATGAAAGAAGATCCTGAATTTGGTGCTTTTTGGCAAATTATTTATGATGAATTCGTTGAAACCAAACGTTTATTATTGAAAATTGCTGGACACAAAGAATTGATGGAAAATTATCCTGACGGAAAAGCCTCAATTGAAACAAGGGAAGCTATTGTAAAACCGTTATTGACGATTCAACAATATGCACTTTCAAAAATTCACGAGCAAAACAAGAGTAAAAACCCAGATGAATCGCTCATCAAAGTTTATGAAAAAATTGTAATGCGTTCGCTTTTTGGAAATACAAATGCAAGTAGAAATTCAGCTTAAAACACAAATATGAAATCAAATCAATTGCCAATAAATGAATACGCAGATTTTTATAAATCGTATATTCAAGTCCTTGAAGATGTCGAATTAATTGAAGAATTGGAAATTTGCTTACACGAATTTATCAAATTTGTTCAAAATATTCCAATGGATAAATTCGATTATCGGTATGAAGTAGGGAAGTGGACGATTAAGGAAATCATCCAGCATTT
>CANIFM010000009.1 GCA_947466955.1 Bacteroidota bacterium | reverse complement strand
CTTTCTACGGAATTGGTGATGTGAAATTCAAAGGAACCGCCGAAAACCGAGCAATGGGTGGTTTGACGATTTTTTCGGATAGTATTCACTTGAATTTTCAAAATCCAGCTTCGTACACAAGTTTGAAATTAACGACTTTTTCATTAGGCGGTACCTATCTTACTACAAAATTAACAACTAGTTCTCAAAGTGAAAATGCAAGACGAACCGCTTTAGATTATTTAGCAGTAGGGCTTCCTTTAGGAAAATTTGGTGTAGGTTTCGGATTGATGCCATACTCATCTGTGGGATATAATATTGAGTCAACTACTTTAGCAACAACAACTCCAGTTGTAGCTCCTTCGGAAATCAAAAAGTACAATGGAAGTGGCGGTTTAAACAAATTTTTTGCAGGATTTGGATATGTAATTACGCCTAAATTAAGCGCTGGGGTTGATGTAAGTTTCAACTTTGGAAAAATAGAAACCTATTCACTTCGATTTGTGGATGGACTTCAATATGGATCAAGAGAAAAGAATCTGTCTGATATTGCAGGACTAACATTTACAGCTGGTTTAACCTATAAAACAAAAATAAATAATAAACTTTCAGGTTTTGGAAGCTTGACTTATTCGCCAGAAACGAAATTGAGATCTGTAAATACTAGAAACATTGCAACCATTCAATATTCTTCTAGCGGAGCCGAAATCCTTGTAGATCCTTTAGATATTGATGTTGCGAACACGACTATCAAAATGCCTTCAAAAATGGCTTTAGGATTTGGAATTGGACAAAATAAAAAATGGATGCTTGGAACGGAAGTTACTTTTCAACAAAGTAGCGGGATGGGAAATAGATTCAATGACATAACCAATGTGAAATTTGAAAATGCAATTAAATATAATATCGGAGGTTATTACATTCCAAATTTCACTTCTTTTTCAAAATATTATCAAAAAATTGTCTATCGTGCTGGTTTGAGATATGAAAACACAGGATTGGTTATCAACGACAAATCAATCAATGATTTGGGAGTTACTGCTGGTTTAGGATTGCCTATTATGGGTATTTTTTCTAATATTAATATTGGTGTTGAATACGGAAAACGTGGAACAACATCGGCGAATTTAGTTCAGGAAAATTATACCAATATCACAATCGGACTTTCTTTGAACGATAAATGGTTCCAAAAGAAACGTTATTATTAGGCTTAAAGCCAATGACATTTCCGTTGAAAATTTACTTTTTTGATATTAATAACAATGTTGATTTATGACTTTCAATAAATACAAAATTAGAAATAGTGGTCTTTTACTTCTTTTAGTAACAGGCCTTTTTTCTTGTGAAAGTAATTTTAAGGAAGTACAAAAACAAAATTTTTCTGAATTTGCGCCAAGCGGTGAAGCGGATGATTTCAATATGAAATATACCGATTCAGGAAGAATAAAATCAATATTGATTAGTCCAAAAATGTTGGATTATGCAACCGTAGTCTATCCATTTACAGAATTTCCAAAAGGAATTAACGTGACTTTATTTGATGTTAAAAACAAAAAAACGTTTGTAACTTCAAATTATGCAGTAACCTATAAAGATACGGACGTAATAGATTTACAAGGGAATGTTAGAATTTCAAATGAAACTGGGCAAGTTTTGGAAACAGAACAATTGTATTTTGATCAAAAAAATGAATGGTTTTATACCGAAAAAAAGTTTAAATTTACAGACCCAAAAGGAGTTTCCTTTGGTGAAGGAATCGATTTTAGTAAAGATTTCAAAATTGTAAATTCTCAAAAAATATCAGGAGAAATCATTCAAGCAAACTAATTTAAAAATTATAAAAATGAATTATTTAAAATATACCCAGTACGTTTATCTTGTATCCGCAGTTTTCTTTACTTATAAATCAATTTCGGTTTGGAATGAAGCTACCGACGAGCATTTTCTTTTTTTAGGAATTGCACTTTTATCGGTTTTTATGTTTTTCTTCAGAAGAAAATTTGCCAAGAAATTCGAAGCAAGAAACGAATCAAAGTAAACTATGGAAATTAGTATTATAATATTATGTTTGATACTATCCGCATTTTTCTCGGGAATGGAAATTGCATTCATTTCTTCCAATAAAATATATCTTGAAATTGAAAAAAAACAGGATAATTTTCTTTCCCAAATCCTCACAAAAGTAACCGAAAAACCTTCGCAGTTTATAGCTACAATGCTCATTGGAAATAATGTAGCATTGGTGATTTACGGCTTTTTTATGGGCGAATTATTGATGCGCTGGATTACAACTTTGGAATATGAATTTTCAAATATTGCCAATTTATTAATCCAAACCGTGCTTTCTACATTTTTGGTTTTAATGACATCCGAATTTCTTCCGAAGGTGTTTTTTCAGATTTATGCCAATACTTTTATTAAGTTTTTTGCCATTCCTGCCTATTTTTTCTATTTGCTTTTTTATGGCGTATCATCTTTTATAATGTGGATTTCAGACACAATTTTGAAACGATTTTTTAAAACAGAAGGCGATTTTGTTCCTTTATTTTTTAGCAAATTAGAACTTGGAAATTATATTACAGAACAAATGAACCACTTTGAAGATCACGAGCAAGTGGATTCTGAAATTCAAATATTCCAAAATGCATTGGAGTTTTCAGGTGTAAAAGCGCGAGATATTATGACGCCAAGAACAGAAATTGCCGCCGTGGATATTGATGATTCTGTTGAAGATTTAAAAAAGATTTTCATAGAAACTGGCTATTCTAAAATAATGGTTTTTCAAAATTCATTAGACGATTGCATAGGTTATGTACATTCATTTGATTTATTTAAAAAGCCAAAAACAGTAAAATCAACATTAATTGACGTGGAATTTGTTCCTGAAACTATTTTTATAAAAGAAGTTTTGGATTTGCTTATCAAAAAAAGAAAAAGTATTGCCGTGGTTCTTGACGAATATGGTGGAACGGCGGGAATAATCACAATTGAAGATATTGTAGAAGAGCTTTTTGGCGAAATAGAAGACGAACACGATTTAGAAGAAATTCGCATTGAAAATGAAATCGAAGATGGTGTTTTTGTGTTTTCGGCACGATTGGATGTTGAATATATAAATCAAACCTACAAACTGAATATTCCCGAAAGTGATTCTTATGGAACTCTTGGCGGATTCATTGTGGATTTTACCACAGAAATTCCTCAAAAAGGAGAAAAAATCAAAATTGGAACCTATACATTTTATATTGAAGAAGCTTCAAATAAGAAAATTGAATTGGTGAAAATGACTTTGAAAGAGTAATATTTAAAAAAAAATGAAATTTATTGCAAAATAAAACATTACAACTATAATTATTAAATAGATAATTGTATTTTCGCAGACAGAATTTTAATTAACACAATAAAAAATGGCAGTTTTACAAAAAATCAGACAACGTTCACTTCTTCTAATACTTGTTATTGGGTTTTCTTTATTAGCATTTATAGTGCAAGATTTATATAGAAAAGGCGGTCTAAGTCAGACTTCAAAAGATGTTGGTAGCATTAATGGAAAAGATATTTCTTTTGAAGATTTCCGCGTTAAAGTTAGCAACGTTGAAAAAAGCGGACAAGGAATGAGCGCTACTCAAGCGGCAAATAGAGTTTGGGATCAAGAAGTTTCTATTGCTTTATTGACGGCAGAATTTGATAAATTAGGAATTAGAGTTGGTGAAAACCACATAATGGAAGTTTTAAAAGCAGATCAAAATATTGGGCAAAACCCAACGTTTTTAAATGCTGCTGGAAAATTTGATATTGCAAAATTCAAAGAATTCTTTAAATCTAATCCTGAACAAGCTCAAAATTTTAAAGAAAGAGAAAAAGATGCTGCTTTAAATGCAAAGTATCAAATCTACAATACTTTAGTAAAATCTGGAATTTATACTACTGAAAGTGAAGGAAAATTTAAATACGGAATGGAAGCTAACAAAGTAAACTTTGATTATGTTTCAGTTCTTTTCTCAACAGTTAAAGATAGCGACGTGAAAATTTCTGATGAAGAAATTACTACGTATATGAAAGCAAACGAGAAAAAATTCAAAGCGGAAGAATCTCGCGAATTAGAATATGTTTTAATTGAAGATAAAGCTTCCCCAGAAGATGAAAATGAAGTTAAAACTTCAGTAAATGCTTTATTATCTGGAAGAATTGTTTACAATCAAGCAACAAGTAAAAACGATACTTTACCCGGATTTAAAGGTGCTACAAACAATATTGAATTTGTAAATGCGAATTCTGACAAACCTTATGATTCTACTTATGTAGCCAAAAAAGATTTGCCAGCTCAATTCGCTGAACAATTATTTAATTTAGCGCCAGGCGAAGTTTTCGGTCCTTATACAAACAATAATTATGTTTGTCTTTCTAAATCTATGGGAAGAAAAGCGGGTGCAAATGCAAAAGCTTCTCACATCTTAATTAGTTATGAAGGGACTCAAGTTCCAAACAAAAAAGAAAAACGTACGAAAGCAGAAGCGAAAGCTAAAGCTGAAATGTTATTGGCGCAAGCTCAAGCAAATCCATCAAGTTTTATGATGTTGGCTTTAATGAATTCTGATGATTCTTCTTCTCAACAAGGTGGCGATTTAGGATATTTTGGTCAAGGACAAATGGTGAAACCTTTCAATGATTTTGTTTTCGGGAATCCAGTTGGTAAAATTGGTTTGGTAGAAACTGATTTTGGATTTCATATTATTAATGTAACTGACAAGCAAGATGCTGTTCGTTTGGCTACAATTGCTCAAAAAATTGAGCCATCTGAAGCTACTTCTGATAAAATTTACAACAAATCAGTGAAATTTGAAATGGATGCTACTGAAGGTAATTTCGAAAAAGTAGCTAAAGCTGCTGCGATTACTGTAAATCCAGCTGTTAAAGTAAAAGTTATGGACGAGAGTTTTGGTTCTATTGGAAATCAAAGACAAATCGTTCGTTGGGCTTTTGAGAAAGAAACAAATGTTGGTGATGTAAAACGTTTTGAAGTTGCAAATGTTGGTAATGTTATTGCCAAAGTTAAAGCGGTTTACGAAGCGGGATTAACGCCAGTTGCAGATGCAAGACCTTCTGTTGAGCCAATTCTTAAAAACAAGAAAAAAGCTGAAAAAATTAAAGCTAAAATGACTGGAACAACTTTAGTTGCTATTGCAAAAGCAAACGCTACAACGGTTCAACCAGCAATTGATGTAACTATGGAAAATCCATCGTTGCCGAATGTAGGTCAAGAACAAAAAGTTGTTGGAACTGCTTTTGGATTGAAAGGCGATAAAGTTTCTGCACCAATTGAAGGAAATTCAGGGGTTTATGTTGTAAAAACTAAAACAGTATTTACTGCACCAGCTTTGAAAAATTATGCTGATTATGTAGCTAAATTGAAATCTCAAAATGCTTCGGCTTCAGGAAGAATTATTCCAGCTTTGAAAGTTGATGCTAAAATTGAAGATAACAGAGCACAGTTTAATTACTAAATTGCACTTTAACAAGTATAAAAAATCCCGTCAGGTTAAAAACTTGACGGGATTTTTCTTTGTGAATTTTCGGGTATTACAAAATCATATCTGAATAAGCAATGATAGTTTCAAAACCTTTTGCTTTAAAATAGGCAGTTGGATTTTCATTGGAAACTACCAGAACAAAATCTCCACCCCAAGCGCCCAAACTTTTTACAGTTCCATTAAAATCAGAAAACAAACTATTTTTCACGGTTGGAATTTCTAATACTTCACTCATTATATTTTCGTGCTTTTGAAGCAATTCTTGAAATCTTTCTAAAGTTATCGCTTCAGTAATTTCAACTGTAATTTTGTTGATTTCGGGAAAAATAGCACTTAAATTATTTTGTTTTTTATAATAAGAAGCAATTGCAGATTTGCTATTTTGCTTTTGATTCAAGTAGACAAAATATAAATTATCAGAAAAAACAGGATTGAAATTCACTATTTCAACTTCAGGTTTTCCATCAATTATTTGATAAAAGATAGGCGAATTATTTTGAGCGCACGCAATATCATAACCACTGCCGCCAAAACTGTTTTTAAGCAGCTCAAAAGCATTAATTCCCAACCATTGCGCAATATTATTTATTAAAGTCGAAGACGTTCCTAATCCCCAAAATTTCGGAAAAGTGAGTTCTGTTGAAATAATATAACCTTCAGATGAATTTAGAAACTCAGGATTTAATAAATAAGCCTCGTGCAGAATTTCAATTAAAGTTGATTTTACAGATTGATTTTCTATCTTTTTATACTTTATTATTTCAGAAAATGAAATTGTATCTTTAAACCAAATACTTTTGTCTTTATCAAAACTTGTCCAATGAATTTCTTGATTTTTACCAGAACTAACTGTTAAATATTGCCCGAATTTTGTTGGCAATGCCAATGCTTTTGCACCGTCAAGAACCAAGTATTCGCCTGTGATTAAAAGTTTTCCGTTACTGTAAAATGTTTTTTCCATTTTTTTATTGTGAGGAACGAAGCAATCTATTTCCTTAATTTTTCAATAAATTCAACTGCGGCAGAATGTGAAACAGTGTTTTCTTTGAAATGTTTTTTTATCAAAATACGTTCTTCAGCAGTTGCTTGAAATTGATTTATAATATTATTCAAGTGCATTTTCATATGTCCTTCCTGAATTCCAGTTGTAGTTAACGAACGTAAAGCAGCAAAATTTTGAGCCAAACCAGCTACTGCTACAATTTCCATTAATTCTTTAGCAGATGGTTTTTCCAACATTTCTAAAGATAATTTCACTAACGGATGCAAAGACGTTAATCCGCCAACGGTTCCCAAAGCCAATGGAATTTCCAACCAAAAACTAAAAATTCCGTCTTCAATTTTGGCGTGTGACAAACTCGAATACTGCCCGTTTCGAGAAGCATACGCGTGAATTCCGGCTTCTACAGCACGAAAATCATTTCCAGTTGCCAAAACCACAGAATCAATTCCGTTCATAATTCCTTTATTATGCGTAACGGCGCGATACGGTTCAACTTCTGCAATTTGAACGGCTTGAACAAATTTTTCCGCAAATTCTCGTGGATTTTCAATGTTTTTTTCTGCCAAATCTTCGACTTTACAAGAAACTTCGGCACGAACCACACAATTGGGAACATAATTCGACAAAATGCTCATTACAACTTGAATGTTTTTTTCAACTTCCGAAAATGCTTCAAATTGAGTTGCTTCTTCTTTTAGCGTTTTCGCAATTTGCTCCAAACACGAATTGATGAAATTGGCACCCATAGAATCTTTCGTTTCAAAAGTAACGTGCAATTGAAAGTAATTTTCAATCAAATTTGTTTTGTTGCGAAGTTCAATATCTAAAATTCCACCGCCTCTTTTTTGCATATTTTTAGTAATGCTTTCGGTGGCAACCAAGAATTTATTTTTAATTTCATTAAAGAAATATTCTAATTTCAGAACATCACCTTTATATATAAAATGAACTTGCCCAATTTTTTCTGTATTTAAAACTGTAGCTTTAAATCCGCCACGATTTGCCCAATATTTTGCCGATTTTGCCGCAGCAGCAACTACTGAACTTTCTTCAATTGCCATCGGAATAGTTTTATATTTCCCATTTATAAGGAAATTTGGAGCTACACCAAGCGGTAAATAGAAATTGGTAATCGTGTTTTCTATGAATTCATCATGTAATTGTTGGACTTTTGAATCGGTATTCCAATATTTTTTTATGATTGAAACCGCGTCAGAAGCATCTGAAAAATAGGAATTGGCAATCCAATTAATTTTATCTTCTTTCGACAATTTTGAAAATCCAGCAATGGCGTTGTTCATTTGTGTAATTTTTATTTGATGCAAATATACGTTTTAGTCAATTCTAATGAAATATCTTGATTGATGAAATTACATTTAACACTTAAAAACGTTGTAATTTGATAAATTTTCACTAAAATTGAATGTTTTTTTAAATATAACAAATATGAAATTTATATACAAAGTCGTTTTCGTGTTCTTATTAGCTTCGTTTTCAGCTGTTGGACAACAAAAAATCAGTATTGAAGCTATTTATTCGGGCACTTTTCGAGCAAAAGGAATGGATGATTTGCAGGCTTTGAAGAATACAAATCAATATACCGTATTAAATTTTGATAGAAGTTCAAATACTTCCCAAATTAATTTATACGATTTTGCCACTTTAAAAAAAGTTGCTACTTTAATAGATACCAAAGATTTTAAAAATCTTGAAGGAATTGATAGTTATACTTTTAGTGCCGATGAAAAATCGATATTGATTGCAACAAATTCAGATCAAATTTTCCGTCATTCTTTCGTGGCTAACTATTTTATATATGATATTGCATCTAAAAAATTATCTCCATTATTCGATTATAAAATACAAGAACCAACATTTTCACCTGATGGAACTCAAATTGCGTATGCAAAAGACAATAATCTTTTCATTTACACAATTGCATCTAAAACAACCAAACAAATCACTTTTGACGGAAAGAAAAATGAAGTTATAAATGGAATTACGGATTGGGTTTACGAAGAAGAATTTGCATTTGTAAGAGCTTTTGATTGGAGTAGCGACAGTAAAAAATTGGCATACATTCGTTTTGATGAAAGCCAAGTTCCCGAATTTTCAATGTCGGTATTTCGTAAAGATTTATATCCAAAAATTGAAACCTTTAAATATCCAAAAGCGGGTGAAAAAAATTCTGAAGTTTCTTTACATATATATGATGTGATTGCAACGGCAACTAAAGAAATTAATTTAAAAAACTACGCTGATTTTTACATTGCTAGAATAAAATGGACGAATGATGCCAATGTTTTGTCGGCACAAGTTCTAAATCGTCATCAAGATAATTTGGATTTATTGTTCATCGATGGAAATTCAGGAACGCCAAAAGTGATTTTGAATGAAAAAGACAAAGCTTATGTCGATGTTACTGACAATTTGACTTTTTTGAAAGACAATAGTTTTATTTGGACAAGTGAAAAAAATGGTTTTAATCATATATATGTTTATGATAAAACGGGAAAATTGAAAAATCAAGTTACCAATGGAAATTGGGAAGTGACAAATTATTATGGTTTCGACGAGAAAAATCAAACTGTTTTTTATCAATCGGTCGAGAATGGTTCTATCAATAGAGACGTTTATCGTATCGGCTTAAATGGAAAGAACAAAGTTAGATTATCGAAAAATACAGGAACAAACGCAGCAACTTTTAGTCCGAATTTTCAGTTTTATATCAACTCGTTTTCAAGTGCTACTCAGCCAACAAACTATACTTTAAATGATGCTAAAACCGGAAAGGAATTGCAATCTATTGAAAACAATGCGGCATTAGCAGATAAATTAAAAGCGTATAATTTACCTTCAAAAGAGTTTTTTACATTGAAAACTGAAAAAGGAAATGAACTGAATGCTTGGATTATGAAGCCAAAAGATTTTGATTCCAATAAAAAATATCCTGTTTTTATGTATCAATATTCTGGCCCTGGATCGCAACAAGTCAACAACGATTGGAACGGAACAGATGATTATTGGTTTATGATGTTAACGCAACAAGGTTATATTGTAGCTTGCGTTGACGGACGAGGAACAGGTTTTAAAGGCGCAGATTTCAAAAAATGTACTCAAAAAGAATTGGGAAAATACGAAGTTGAAGACCAAATTGACGCTGCAAAAGTTATTGGAAATTATCCCTTTGTAGATAAAAACAGAATAGGTATATTTGGCTGGTCGTATGGTGGATTTATGGCTTCCAATTGTATTATGAAAGGAAATGATGTGTTCAAAATGGCAATTGCCGTTGCGCCAGTTACGAATTGGAGATTTTACGATAGTGTTTATACCGAAAGATATATGCAAACGCCACAAGAAAATGCGAGCGGTTACGATGAAAACTCACCAATTAATCACGTGGATAAATTGAAAGGTAAATTCCTTTTAATTCACGGTTCTGGCGATGATAATGTGCACGTTCAAAATTCGATGCAAATGATGGAAGCCCTAATTCAGGCGAATAAGCAATTTGATTCTCAGATTTATCCTGATAATAATCACGGAATTTACGGAGGTAAAACAAGAATTCAATTGTACAATAAAATGACAAATTTCATTAAGGAAAATTTATAGGTAATTATGCATTTAATAGCCATTCAAAATAAAATATATGAAATTAATGGTGTCAAAATGATGCTTGACTTTGATTTAGCTGAATTGTACGAAGTAGAAACAAGAGTTTTGAATCAAGCGATAAAAAGAAATATTGATAGTTTTCCTGAAGATTTTATGTTCAGATTGACAAAAGAAGAATGGGAAGGAGTGTCATCACAAATTGTGATGAAATCCCCATCATCACAAATTGTGATGATGGATTTGCCAAAAAATAGAACAGGAAAATATTTGCCTTATGCTTTCACAGAACATGGAGTAACCATGTTAGCCAGTGTTTTACGCAGTCCTAAAGCTAGAAAAATGAATATTGCCATTGTCAGAGCTTTTGTAGCACTAAGAAAAACGTTACTGAATATTGAAGATTTAAAAAATCACATCCAAGAATTAGAGACAAAATTTGACAGCCAATTTGAAGATATTTTTGAAGCAATTCAGTTTTTAATGACTGAAAATAAAGAAATTGAAACTCGAAATGAAAGAGTAAAAATAGGATACAAAAATAAATAACCAAAATTAAAACCAAATCTAAATTAACTAATAACTAAAAAAATGAGTGAAACAGCAGTGAAATCAGCACATCCAAAGGGGCTTTGGGTATTATTTGGAACAGAAATGTGGGAACGTTTCAATTTCTACGGAATGCGAGCAATTCTTACATTGTTCTTAATCAATTCATTAATGATGAAAGAAGCCGATGCTTCAATAATTTATGGTGGATTCTTAGGACTTTGTTATTTAACACCAATGTTGGGTGGATTTATTTCTGATCGCTTTTTTGGAAATAGAAACTGTATTTTATTAGGCGGTTTAATGATGGCTGCAGGACAATTTTTATTGTTTACAAGTGCCAGTATTTTCGGTACAAACCTAAGTTTAGCAACTACATTAATGTGGTCGGCATTGGGAATTATCATTTTCGGTAATGGATTTTTCAAACCAAATATTTCAAGTATGGTTGGAAGTTTGTACCCAAAACAAGAAAAAAGTAAATTAGACACTGCATTTACCATTTTCTATATGGGAATTAATTTAGGTGCATTTTTAGGACAAACAATTTGCCCATTAGTTGGAGACGTTGAAGATGCAGGTGGAATTAGAGACGTTCACGCATTCAAATGGGGATTCCTTGCCGCTTCAATTGCAATGTTAATTGGTACTTTAGTATTTTATATATTAAAAAATAAATATGTAGTTACGCCAGACGGAAAACCACTTGGAGGTTTACCTTCAGGAAATGACGCTTCTGATTTTGAAGAAGGAGAAGCTCAAAAAGCGGTTTTCTCTACTACATCTTTAGTAATGGCAGTAGTTGCTTTTATTGGATTATTCCTTTCTTTTCAATATTTATTGGACGGAGATAACTTCATTAAAACAATTATTTATCCTGTAATTTACGCAAGTGGAATTACGCTTGCGGGTTTAATTATTTCTGATAGTTCGTTGACAAAAATTGAAAGAGACAGAATTCTTGTAATTTATATTGTTGCCTTTTTCATCATCTTTTTCTGGGCGGCATTTGAACAAGCAGGGTCTTCATTGACATTTATTGCTGACAATCAAACCGATAGAACTTTTATGTTTGGATGGAAAATGCCAGCATCAATGATTCAAGTTTTTAACGGTGTTTTCGTATTTGCATTCGCCTTACCATTCAGTATTTTATGGGATAAATTAAGAGCAAGCGGAAAAGAACCAATTTCGCCAGTGAAACAATCCATTGGTTTGGCATTAATTGCGTTGAGTTATTTTATCATTGCATATAATGTAAAAGACCTTGGAAACAGTGGGCTTTTAGGAATTAAATGGTTGATTTTATTGTACTTAATTCAAACTTTTGCTGAATTATGTTTGTCACCAATTGGATTGTCATTAGTAGGGAAATTATCACCAAAACGTTTTGCTTCATTATTATTCGGAGTTTTCTTTTTATCAAATGCTGCAGGATACGCATTGGCAGGAACTTTAGGTTCTATTTTGCCAGCTACAGGAGAAAAATTTGTGAAAGCACAAGAATTAGGAATTGATTTGCAAGGGGTTTTAAATAAAACAATTGTTCCAACAGTTGACCAATTAAAATTATTAGCAGACAATCAAATAAGTGCTGTAAACCCAATGTTTGCAGGATTTGAAATTCATAATTTATTTGAATTTTTTATGGTTTTTGTTGTATTAACAGGAATTGCAGCGGTTACATTATTCGCATTGACACCTGTTTTGAAAAAAATGATGCACGGCGTTCGTTAATATGGAACAGAATTTAACAATAGAACAAATACAAAACTTTAAAGGCAAGTACCCCAAGCAATTGTGGTACTTGTTTTTTAGTGAAATGTGGGAACGCTTCAGTTTTTACGGAATGCGTGGAATGTTGGTCATTTTTATGGTCAATCAATTAATGATGAATGACGAAGTTGCCAATTTGCAATACGGCGCAACGCAAGCTTTTGTTTATGCATTTACGTTTATTGGGGGTTTGTTTGCCGATAAAATTTTAGGCTATAGAAAATCACTTTTTTGGGGTGGATTATTGATGATTGTTGGAAGTATTATTTTGGCAATCGACCCGAAACAATTTTTCTTCTTTGGAATAAGTTTTACCATAATAGGAACAGGTTTTTTCAAACCTAATATTTCTACAATGGTTGGAAAACTCTATAAAGACGATGATAATAGGAGAGATGCCGGTTTCTCATTGTTTTATGCGGGTGTAAATTTAGGCGCATTAATTGGTGGATATTTGTGTATTGCTGTTGCAAATGGCTCGATGTTTTCTTCAATTATTCCTGAACATTTAAGATGGAATTTTGCATTCGGTTTTGCCGCAATTGTGATGGTAATTAGTTTGCTGACATTTGTGCAAACGCAAAAAAGTCTTGGAGAAATTGGTATTTCGCCGTTATTAGATTTGACAGATTCTAAAAGAAAAACCTATGAATATTTGACTTATATTGGTTCAATTGTAATAATTCCAATCATCATTTTATTGGTTTCCAATTCTCAATATACAGATATTTTTATGTTTATTATTGGGCCTTGTTCAATTTTATACTTGGCTTATGAAATGCGAAATTTTTCATTAGCGGATAATAAAAAATTAGTTGCCGCCCTGGTATTTATAATATTTTCTATTTTCTTTTGGGCATTTTTTGAACAAAGCGGAGGTTCTTTAAGTCTTTTCGCAGCCAATAATTTAAACAAAACTGTGCTTGGAATTCCTCTTGATCCTAACGGCGTAAACAATTCTGCGAATTCATTATTCGTAATTATTTTTGCGGCATTAATAGGAATGGCTTGGCTTTGGATGAGTAAAAGAAAAATTGAACCGAATACAATTGTGAAATTTGGACTAGGATTTTTATTTCTTTCAGGCGGTTTTTATGTGTTTTATTATACTAAATTCTTCGCCGACGCAAATGGAGTAACGTCTCTTGATTTATTCACTTTTGGGTGGTTTATAATCACTTTTGGAGAATTATGTTTGTCGCCAATTGGAATGTCAATTATGACCAAATTATCACCAGCAAAACTACAAGCTGTAATGATGGGAATGTGGTTTTTAGCAAGTGCTTACGGACAATATTTTGCAGGTTTATTAGGCGCCAATATTGCAAGTGCTTCTGAACACGCTACCAATTTAGAGAAGCTATCTATTTATGCAGATGGTTATAAGCAATTAGCGATTTACGCACTAATTGCAGGTGTAATTTTAATATTAATTTCACCATTAGTTAAAAAATTAATGCAAGAAGTCAAATAAATTTCCGATATTTCGGCATTATTTTTGAATATCAATTAAAAACAAAAAATTATGAAAAAGATACTTATCACTTTAATGCTTGTAATTGGTTCTTATGCTGTTGAAGCACAGGAATTAGTATGGAACAACAACCTTAACAAAGCAATGGAAATTTCTAAGAAAACTAAAAAACCGTTATTGTTATTTTTTACAGGTAGCGATTGGTGTGGATGGTGTATTCGTTTGCAAACGGAAGTTTTTAAAAAACCAGAATTTGCTGCTTGGGCTAAAGAAAATGTAGTTCTTGTAGAAGTTGATTTCCCAAGGAGAACCGCTTTGTCTGCTGAATTAACAGCGCAAAATAACGAATTGCAACAGTTTTTTGCTGTTCAAGGATATCCTACAGTTTGGTTTGTAAACGCATCTAAAGTTGATGGAAAAACCAATTTCGATAAATTAGGAAGTACTGGATATCTTGCCGGCGGTCCAGCTGCTTGGTTGGATGTAGCCAATGGAATTATAAAAAAGAAATAAATTTTAGTTCAATCTAAAAAATCCCTTTTCGCCAGTTGCGTGAAAAGGGATTTTTTCTTTTCTACAAGTGGCTTCCCAAACTTTTATATAGGTTTTAAAGTTCGATGCATCGGCAACAATCATTTCAGGTTTATACGTTTGTAATAATCGTTCCAAATTCAATTTTGGTGATTGCGTAATTACAATAATATCAGGATTAATATTCTTCGCATAAACACCCAAACTATCCAAAATTAGAATTTTTTTATCCTTGAAATAAAATACATTTTGAATCTTTTTTTGGTTGGAAACAGAACTAAAATTGGCAATCAAATACGATTTCAGTGTTGGATTAGTAGCTATTTCTTTTCGGATACTATCATTGCAAAAGGCGACCACTTTTTCGCCAGTTCTTTCAGTGATTAAGCTATTTTTCTTTATATTAAATACAATCCATTCTTCTTGATTTTGATTGTTCCATCGAGTAACAATAAAAGTAGTTTGAAATAAAAGTAATGCGATTAATGCAAATGCTAATTTGTGGAATGTTGGTTTTTTAAACCAGATAATTACCGCTACAATTAGAAGGTACAAACTCAATAAAATTTCCCAATTAAAAGGAATATCCTTAATGATAAATTGCTCAAACGAAGCAACCCAATTGATAGTTTTATTTAAAATGTAAATGCTGTATTCTAATATTTTTGCTGGAATTATAGGAACATAATCAAAAGCTGCTAAAACCATTACAAAAACCCCCAACGCCATAATGACACTCAAAAAAGGAATAATTATTAAGTTGGTTACAAAAAACAATCCCGGAAATTGATGGAAATAATAGATGCTTAATGGGAAAGCACCAATTTGAGCGGCAAATGAAACGGTTAAAATTTCCCAAAAATAAATCGCTATTTTATTTTTTGGAGTCCACAAATTTTCTAATAATGGTTGCAACCAAAATATAAAAAACAGCGCAACATAACTCAATTGAAACCCAACATCGAATAAAAAAGAAGGTTGAAAAAGTAAAATTAGGAATACGGAAACCAATAAAGTGTGAAAAATATTGGTGCTTCTTTTTAAGTGCATACCAACGGCAACAAACGAAAACATTGTTACAGAACGCACCACCGATGGCGAAAGTCCAGCTAATATTGCAAATCCCCAAAGCGATACAATTATTGTAACTAATCGAATGGTATTTCCAACTTTGTTTTTACGCAAGGGCTTCAATAAAAAGGTAATAAATAGCAAAATAAAACCAACGTGTAATCCTGAAACAGACAAAATATGAATTGCACCTGCAAATTGATAATCGTGTAATATTTCAGGTGAAATATCTTGTTGTTGCCCTAAAATTAATGCCGCTACAACGTGCAATTCATCCTTAGAAAAATTACTTTTCTCGAGATTGTTTAGAATTTTATTTCTAAGAAAATCGGAGTAATACCAAATGTCTTTATCTTTAGTTTTGCTGATTTTTATTTGATAGGAATCAGCATACATTTGAGCCAAAATAGATTTGTTTGTCAAATATTTTCCATAATCAAATTGGTTTGGATTTATAGGGTTTTTATGTCTGTAAACCGTTCCTTTTATTAGAAAATTAGAACCAATATGAAGTTTTGAATTTCCTTTTATTTTATGAAAATTAACCAAGATTTTTCCAGAACTTTCTCGATTGTCAATTCGTTTTACAACGCCAATATATCGGTCGTTTAATAGAGAACTTTTTAATTTTTCTCGCAAAACGACTTCGACTGAATGTTCATCGGTTTCATTTTTAATTTGATGAATATAATTGTCAGCTTGATACGAATCGGTATTTATAATTTGTGTGAAATTGCCTATTTGAAAAAACAATAAATAAGTAAAAATCCCGAAATATATTTTTTGAATAAAATCATTTTTGGATAAAAAATACGTTGTGGCAAATAATGAAAAAGAAATGCCAATTGAGATAAAGACGAAATTTGGATTTGGAGAAGTATAAAAGGAATACAAAATTCCAAAAACAAACCAAATGGTGATTCTCGTTAAAGGAAATTGAAGTATTTTCATTCCCCTAATGTAGTCAATTTTATCTAATTATTACAAAGTAGAATAAATGCGATTGGCTTGAGCAAAAGTTTTACTATAATACGGCTCTTTTGTAGAGGAAATAATCACGCCACTTGAAGTTGCAGAATGAATAAATTTAATTTCGTCTGGCAAAACTTCGGTAACCATTCCAACGTGATTTATAACGCTTTTTCCATTAGTTCTAAAGAAAATTAAATCCCCTTTTTTGATTTCATCAGGGTTTAAAACAGTTCCTAATCGTGACATTTCATTCGATGATCGGGGTAGAATTATATCAAATTTACTAAACGTTGCAAACATCAAACCTGAGCAATCATAACCTTCGGGAGTTGTGCCGCCACTTTTATAATTAGCACCTAAATTCTCGGATGCAGCATTAATCAACTGCTCTACTAAATAGGTCGTGTCGCTATTGGAAATAACAAAATCATCCGATTTATCATAAGTGCTCAACCTGCTTTTTATGTCTTTTTTAGGTTCTTTCTTTGGGGTTTTTATAGTCGAAACAGCTCTGTTTTGTCTTTCAGTTTTTATAACAATTGTGCCTTCTGGAGTGTGATAAAACCCTTTTTTCTCAGCCTCAGATTTTGAAGTAATTATTATTGACGTTGGTTTGCAACTGGCGAAGAATGTTAATATTGCGAGTAGGTAAAGTAGTTTTTTCAAAAGAATTATTTTTTACAAATTTAGGTATTTAATATTTAAACGAATTTAAACGATGTTTCGTACAATCAATTTTGCAGTTTTTTCACTTGCGCCACTTCCGCCCAATTGCTTTTCCAGTTCATTGTAATTTTCCAAAACTTGCTTTCTATAATTAGGTTCCAATAGTTTTTGAAGTTCTATTTTGATGTTTTTTGAAGTACAATTGTCCTGAATTAATTCGGTTACAACTTCCTTATCCATAATTAAATTCACCAACGAAATGTATTTTAAAGTCACAATTCGTTTCGCAATTTGGTACGACGCCCAACTTCCTTTATAGCAAACGACTTCGGGAACTTTAAACAATGCCGTTTCCAATGTTGCCGTGCCTGAAGTAACCAAAGCAGCAGTTGAAACACTCAACAAATCATACGTTTTATTGGAAATAAAGTGACTGTTTTTGGTTTTTAAAAAAGGAGCATAAAACGAATATTCTTGACTTGGAGCACCAGCAATTACAAATTGATAATCGGGAAAATCATTTACTACGCTCAACATTACGCTCAACATTTTTGTAATTTCCTGTTTCCGGCTTCCTGGCAATAGCGCTATAATTGGTTTTTCGTCTAAATTGTTTTCTTTTCTAAAAGCAATTTCGTCAACAATTGTTCGGTTTTGAATGGCATCAATTAACGGATGACCAACAAATTCAACAGGATAATGATGCTTCTTTTCGTAGAAATCTTTTTCGAAAGGCAAAATCACATACATTTTATCAACATCTCGCTTAATATCCGTAATTCTATTTTCTTTCCAAGCCCAAATTTGAGGCGAAATATAATAGTCCGTTTTCATTCCTAATTCCTTCGCCCATTTTGCAATTCGCATATTAAAACCAGGATAATCAATGAAAATAACGACATCAGGTTGAAATTCTTGAATGTCTTTTTTGCAGATTTTTATATTATTTAAAATGGTTTTCAAATTGAAAACTACTTCAATGAAACCCATAAATGACAATTCTCGATAATGTTTCACCAAGGTACCGCCCACATTTTGCATTAAATCACCGCCCCAAAAACGTATTTCAGCACTTGGATCTTCTTTATACAAAGCCTTCATCAGATTTGAACCGTGCAAATCTCCCGAAGCTTCCCCTGCAATAACGTAGTATTTCATAGAATATTGATTTAATGCTTTTGAATTTTTATACAAATAAAGTGATAATTGTTAATATGAACATTGCCAATATCACTCCACGAGCCATTAATTCTTTATCGTATTTTAATAAGCCAAAGAAAACTAATAGATTTAATATTGCTCCAAGAGTAATGATTTTTCCTAATTTTCCTTCATATTTCATTATTTGAAGTCCACCCCAAAAAGAGTAGGGTGTAAATGCAACAATGAAAATATAACTTCCAATTACCGAGGTAATTATTCCGATAATAATGCCGTAAAATAAATCTATTTTTTTCATATTATTTTAAATTCCAAGTATTTAGTTGTTGAATTGTATGATGCGCTGTTAAATCAAATTGAACAGGAACTACAGAAATATAGCCGTTTTCTAAAGCCCATTCGTCAGTATCTTCGCCTTTATCTTGGTTTACAAATTCGCCTGTAAGCCAATAATAATCTTTCCCTTGAGGCGTAATTCTCTTGTCAAATTTTTCCATCCAAATGGCTTTCGCCTGTCGGCAAATTTTTATTCCTTTGATTTCATTTTCTTTTAATTTCGGAAAATTGACATTCAAAACTATATTTTCGGGCATTCCTTTTTCTAAAACTTCTAAAGTTATTTTTCTAATTGAAGATTTAATAGCGTCGAAATCGGCATTCCAATCGTAATCTAATAGTGAAAAACCAATGGCGGGAATTCCTTCAATTCCAGCTTCAACGGCAGCACTCATTGTTCCTGAATAAATTACATTTATGGAAGAATTAGATCCGTGATTTATTCCTGAAACACACAAATCTGGTTTTCGGTGAAGAATTTCATTTACGGCTAATTTCACGCAATCTACAGGCGTTCCCGAACAACTATATTCGGTTATTGCAGCATTTTCCTTAGAAACCTTATTGATAAAAAGCGTGCTATTTAGTGTAATTGCGTGACCCATTGCGCTTTGAGGTTTGTCGGGAGCAACAACAACTACAGTTCCAATTTCTGACATTACCGAAATTAAAGCTCGGATTCCAGGAGCCGTAATTCCATCATCATTTGTAACTAATATCAAAGGTTTGTTCATTTTTTATGTGTGTTTTCTGGATGTAAAAATAATCATTTTTAGTCGGAAGATGCTATATTTGTATCTTTAACAAAAAATTAGCCAAATCAATATTTCTTGGCACAATTTTTTGTGTACTTTAGATAAAAAATTAATGAATACATTTTTGAATTTTATGAAAAGGAATTATAAGATTATAGTCGCTGTTCTTGCCTTGTCTTTAGCACTTTGGAGTTTTATGCCAAAGCAAAAAGGGGATCCTGAAAAAGACAAATTATTATTAGAATTATTAACTTTTGTTATAGAAAAAGGGCATTACAGTCCAGCTGCAATTGACGACACTTTCTCGAAGGGGGTTTACAAAGAATTTTTGAAGGCATTAGATCCAACGAAAAGATTCTTCTTACAATCAGATATTGATGAGTTTTCTAAATATGAAACTGATTTAGATGATGAAATTAAAAACAAAGATTTGACCTTTTTTGATTTGACTTATACACGTTTAATGAAACGTATCGAAGAAAGTAAAACCTATTATAAAACCATTTTAGACAAGCCAATTGATTATAAAATTGACGAAGAATTTAATGCGGATTATGAAAAATTACCGTTTGCTAATTCAGTTGCAGAACTGCAAGAAAAATGGAGAAAGCAAATTAAGTTGTCTGCATTGGCTTCAATTACGGAACGACTAAAGTTAGAAGAAGACAAGAAAAATGGGGTTGTAAAAGACAATAAAGATTCTATTGGTTCTAAGAAAATCGAGAAAATAGTTGACAAAACACCAAAAACTTATGATCAAATTGAAAAAGAAACTCGCGAAAGTTCACTGAAATCAATGAATGAGTATTTTGGATTTATAAATGATTTGAAAAGAGATGATTGGTTTGCCATTTATATCAATACAATTGCTGAGCGATTTGACCCACATACATCTTATTTTGCACCCGAAGAAAAAGAACGTTTTGACGTAAGTATGTCTGGTAAATTTTTCGGAATTGGCGCAAGGCTTCAAAAGAAAAATGATTTCACTGAAATTACAGAATTGATTTCTGGCGGTCCTGCCTGGAGAGGAAAAGAATTGGAAGTTGGGGATATTTTTCTGAAAGTAGCACAAGGAGATGCTGACCCAGTTGATGTCGTTGGAATGAAAATTGACGAAGTTGTAAAGAAAATCAAAGGACCAAAAGGTACGGAAGTGCGTCTTACAATTAAAAAAACAGACGGTTCAATAAAAGTTATTACGTTGATTCGTGATGAAATTGAAATTGAGGAAACCTATCTAAAATCAAGTATTGTTGAGAAAAATGGCTTGAAATATGGTGTAATTTATTTGCCTAAATTCTATATCGATTTTGAAAATTCCGATAGTAGAGATGCAGGAAAAGATATGGCAATTGAAGTGGAACGCTTGAAAAAAGAAGGCGTAAACGGAATTGTTTTAGATGTTCGTGATGATGGCGGTGGTTCATTGAAAACGGTTGTAGATATTGCTGGTTTATTCATTGAGCAAGGCCCGATTGTTCAAATAAAATCAGCTGCTGGGAAAAAAGAAGTCCTTTCGGATAAAGATAAAAAAGTACAATGGGATGGTCCATTAGTAATAATGATTAACTGTTTTTCAGCTTCGGCATCAGAGATTTTAGCGGCTGCAATTCAAGATTATAAACGAGGTGTTATTATTGGAAGCAAACAATCATACGGAAAAGGGACTGTTCAAAATGTAATTGATTTGAATCAGTTTGTACGAAATTCAAGTATTGGCGATTTAGGCGCATTGAAAACTACAACTCAAAAATTTTATAGAATTAATGGTGGATCTACCCAATTGGACGGCGTGAGCAGCGATGTGATTATGCCAGATCGGTATTCTTATGTGAAAATGGGCGAGCGCGATGTTGATAATGCGATGCCTTGGGATAAAATTGATGCTGCGGAATATACCGTTTGGGATAAGCAAATTAATTTTAATGCCGCAATTGCAAATAGTAAAAAGAGATTGGCAGACAACAATCAGTTCAAATTGATTGATGAAAATGCAAAATGGATTAACGATAGAAGCGAAGACAATGTTTATAGTTTAGAAATTGACAAATTTCAAGCAGAACAAAAAGCACTTGACGCAACCGCTAAAAAATACAAGTCGGTTTTAGAATATAAAAATCAGTTGAAGTTTACTTCACTTCCATATGAAAGTGAAGCGATGAAAACCGATTTGGCATTGAAAGAAAAAAGACAAAGATGGCACGAAAGCTTATCAAAAGATATTTATGTGGATGAAGCTTTGAATGTTTTAGGCGATTTGCAACCTAAAGTAACGCCTGCGAAAAATGCTGTTGTTGTTAAGAAAAAAGAAAAATTGGTTAAATCGTAAAATCACACTTTAAAAAGTCCGAAAATTTTCGGGCTTTTTTATTTGGTAAATTTTGAACACGTTAATTCCCTGCCCCACGGGATAATGTATTAAGAATAGTGATAAATTGAATAATTGTAAAATCACATATTTTAAATATTACATTCAATTTAACAGTTTGTTTTCAAAAAGGAATTAGATTTGCTTTAATTAAAACAACTTATTATGAAAAATTTCCTACTTATTACAGTCGTAATGGTTACTGCTTTTGGATTTGGACAAGAAAAAGATAAAGATAAAGTTTCTATTTTTAATAGAAAACATGAAATTAAGGTTGGAGCTATACATCTTCTTGCTGGTCCAATTTTAGAAGGTACTTACGAACATATTTACTCAAAAGATTTTACTTTTGGAAGTTCGATTCTTATAAATTTGAATAATACGACTTATTATAGCGATGAATTTTCAGTAACTCCATTTGCGCGGTTTTATTTTCAAGAAACCAAAGAATATGGAGCTCAGGGATTTTTTGTTGAAGGATTTGCCAAATATTTTTCAGGGAAATATGATAAATACAACCAATTTGGAAATACTCCAAAATCATTTTCATCCGCAGCTTTAGGACTTGGATTGGGTAAAAAATGGATAAATTCAAGCGGATTTGTTTTTGAAGCATTAGTTGGAGTAGGGAGGACACTTGGCGGAGCAGACTATAAACCAGATGTTGTTTTTAGAGGAGATTTAAGTATTGGTTACAGGTTTTAACAAATATTAAATCTAAAGTAAAGGCTTCTCGATTGAGAAGCCTTTACTTTTATAACCAATTAAACAATTAACCGAATTAACAATTTTTACATTTTCATCAACCAGTTTTTCATTGAAACTTCTTAATAATTTATTTTTTCGAGTCTAATTTCCGAATCATTATTTTTTTCATCGTTAGAAACTTCTTTCAATAAAACATATCCATTCTTAGCTTTTATCGGATAAATTCGACCGTTTTTAGTGGTTAATGGCACTTTTTGAAAGTCAAAAACCCCATCAATATAGGTAATTGCTCCCAAAATCCATTTTGGGTCTTTTCGAGAAGCTATTTCATTATCCGAATAGTAAAAAACGTATCCTCCACCAGTTAATTTTTGAGAATACATATAATCAAATGCGCCCATGCTTTCTAATGCGCTTCCATATGCTTCAACTCTATTTATCTTATTTGCGAACTTGTCAATTTTGTTAAAACTCAATACTTTCAGTTTTTCATCTAATACGATGGTATATAAATCTAAAATTTTAGTATTTGTTCCTGGATTGTAGCCTTCGGCAATAACAACTGTTTTTCCTTCTTTATCGGATTTAAATTCTAAGAAATGAATAAAGCCATAATTTTTAATTTTACCATTTTCATCGATATCCAATTTCCCTACTAAAGCATCCCATTTAAAGAAATCTTCACTTAATTTTTTTCCTGTTTGTTGGTCATAAACCATTTTAAGATGCCCTTTTTTTCTAGTGTATCTATAGTTTCCTGAATCATCAAATTCATAAACTGAAGCAAAAACAATAATCTTATTTTCTATAACTTGAAGATCGTCAAACGCTAATGTAAACTGATCATTTGCCAAACTAATTTCAAATTTTCTCACTCCAGTAGCTTCATCAACAATATCAAAACTTAATTCAGGAAGTACATCGTTGTTTTTTTTATAAAATTTCTTAATTAGTACAAAGTCATTTCCAGCATTCATAAAGTAACTATACTTGTAGAATGATTTTGATTTTTCATCTTGATTGAACTTGTAAACCCATTTTTCTTGAAAATCTAGATTGAAATAATGGAATTCTGTTTGTCTATTAACTTTCTGTTTCAAACCTGGATAACCCTCATTCAGTGCCTCATTCATTGCACTTTTGTAATCCATGTCTGAAACTAAAAATCCACCATTAGTGGTTAACTTAGCAAATCTCATGTCTTGCATCTCTTTCATCATTTTTGAGGGATGTTGCATGTCAAACTTCTCAGTTTGCAGCTGGAATTTGAAATCTTTAATGAAATAATTTTGTGAAATAGTAAAATCTTTTAAGTTTAAAATTCTAAATCCAATGGTGCCTTTATCTGAAGTAACATTGTCCACTAACATTCCTACCATGGGGCTACTTTGACCAATTGACACAAACAAATTGTCTTTGCTTTTCTTCGCAAAATAAATGCAAGAATTTAATTTTAAAAACCAAGAACTATAGATTTCTTGATTAAAACTCGTGGCCCCAACCTTATTGAGGTTTTTATCTAGTAAAACCAAATCAAATACGGATTCATTTTTATCTACTTTGTCTTTTTCAAATAAGAGTAAATACCCGTAAATATTCTCATTGTCTTCTTCATAAATAATCTTAGAATCCAAGAATTTGTTACTGGAAAGTTCACTAATTTTTTTTATTTGGGCAAAGCTTAATACCGTTGTAAAAAGCATTAAAAACAGTAATTTAATTTTCATAATTTAATATAATTTAGGATTAGTTCATTAAGTTCATTTCTTCGTAAGTTTCTTATAAAATTTAAAAGCTGGTTGTATCCCTCGGAAAAATTTGGATTTTCGGTTTCTAAATATTTGTTAAGAGTATAATTCATTCTGGATTCTCTCAATTTGAGCAGATTTTCATATATCATATTTCTATAATACGTATCGGCTAAATTTTCCTTGTATTTGAGCATACAATTATAAAGCGACTTCCCATATTCTTCAAGGACAAATAAACCAAAAATATATTCTTTATCAATTTCCTTTTTTGATGACTCATAAGAGGCCGAGTCAATTTTTTTTGAAATGGACTTAATATTAAATGTTTTTGTTAATACAGAAATACGTACATCACAATCGGGATGGGTTCTAAGTGAATCAATATCGTATTTCTTTTTTTCTTTTTGATAGCTGTAATTGTTAACTAAATCACTTTTTAACCATTCTTCATTAAATTTAAAGTTCTGGTTATTGAATATTTTTATAAAATCTGATTTGTCTAACGAATCCGTAGCAACATCAATATTTTTTAATATTTTTAACACTTCTACCGCTTGCAAATTAAAATCTGCGTATGCTTTGCTAAAATACAAATACCCTAATGAATCCGCAGCAATTTCTTTCTTTCTACTTTCTCTTCGGTCTCCATAAACTAAATTTTTCATTAGTTCGGACGCTAATGCACCTTTATTAAATTTTTGCTTGTCAATAGTTTTGGTTTTTTGAGTCAACTCCTCTGAATTGAATTTATTAAGTTTTTTAACAATTCCTTCATGAACATGATTCAATTTTTGATGGGCAATTTCGTGAGAAATAACAAATGCAAGTTGGTATTCGTTTTTTAAATCTCTTATCAAAGGCAAGTTAATGACAACAATATTTTCTCCATTATTATAGGCATTACTTTCGTCGCTAAAGGCCAATAAAAGTTTCATATCACTACCAGCAAGTTCTGAATTATTATTTTTTAATCTTTCAAAAATAGTTTCAAATAGTGAATTGTAATTTTTACTTTCAAAAAACACTCCTTTATCAATCAGCGATATGAAATCTTTTTTATTGTCGAGGTACATTTCTTCAAATTGATTTCTAATTTTCCGAGACATTCCAACTTCTAAAGAAACTTGGTTTTTTAAGGTTTGTGTAGTATAAAATTCCTTTAGGGAATTCCTGTAAATATGATTGGTAGTGTCAATTATTACTGTGTTTTGAGAAAAAGAAAACTCCACGAAAAAAAATGCTATCAAAAACATTATTATCATGGAGTACTTTTTTTTAAATAATGGCAGAGCCAATTATATTTTTGCTTTCATCAACCAGTTTTTCATTGAAACTTCATTTTCGATAATCGATTTTAAATCAGCAATTTTCACGCGGTCTTGTTTCATCGTATCTCTATGACGAATCGTAACCGTTTGGTCTTCTATAGTTTGATGGTCAACCGTAATGCAGAATGGAGTTCCCAACGCATCTTGTCTTCTGTAACGTCTTCCAACAGCATCTTTTTCGTCATACGCAACATTGAAATCCCATTTCAAATCATCAATAATTTGATGTGCAATTTCTGGCAATCCGTCTTTTTTTACCAATGGAAAAATCGCTGCTTTTGTAGGAGCTAAAACCGATGGCAATTGTAATACAGTTCGAACCGAACCGTCTTCCAACGTTTCTTCTTTCAACGAATTTGAGAAAACCGCCAAGAACATTCTGTCTAATCCAACAGAAGTTTCCACGACATACGGCGTATAATTCGCATTGGTTTCGGTATCAAAATATTGTAATTTCTTTCCTGAGAATTTTTCGTGCGCTTTCAAATCGAAATCGGTACGAGAGTGAATTCCTTCCAATTCTTTGAATCCAAAAGGGAAATTAAACTCAATATCTGCCGCTGCATTGGCATAATGCGCTAATTTTTCGTGATCGTGAAAACGATAATTTTCCTTTCCTAAACCCAATGATAAATGCCAATTCAAACGAGCAGTTTTCCAATGTTCGTACCACTTCATTTCTTCGCCTGGTTTCACAAAAAACTGCATTTCCATTTGTTCAAACTCCCGCATACGGAAAATAAATTGTCTTGCAACAATCTCATTTCTAAAGGCTTTTCCAGTTTGTGCAATTCCAAAAGGAATTTTCATTCTTCCTGATTTTTGAACGTTCAAGAAATTAACAAAAATTCCTTGAGCTGTTTCTGGACGCAAATACAAGTCCATTGCAGTATCTGCTGAAGCTCCTAATTTGGTTCCAAACATCAAGTTAAACTGACGCACTTCAGTCCAATTTCTTGAACCCGATTCAGGACAAGCAATCTCTAATTCTTCGATTAAGGCTTTCACATCTTCAAGGTTTTCATCGCCTAAAGATTTTGCCATTCTTGCCAGAATTTCGTTTTTCTTAGCCAAATATTCAACCACGCGTGCATTTGTAGCAACAAACTCCTCACGATTGAAAGCTTCGCCAAAACGAACACTTGCTTTTTCTATTTCTTTTTCGGCTTTTTGATTGAGTTTTTCAGCATAATCTTCAATCAAAACGTCGGCTCTGTATCTTCTTTTCGAATCTTTATTGTCAATTAATGGGTCGTTAAAGGCATCCACGTGGCCGGAAGCTTTCCAAGTTGTGGGATGCATCAAAATTGCAGCGTCAAGCCCCACAATGTTTTCGTTCATTTGCACCATCGATTTCCACCAGTATTCTCTGATGTTTTTCTTTAATTCTACTCCGTTTTGTGCATAATCATAAACTGCACTTAAACCATCGTATATTTCGCTTGACGGAAAAATATAACCGTATTCTTTTGCGTGCGAAACTACATTCTTAAATAAATCTTCTTGTTTTGCCATAATGATACAAAAATATAAAAAGTGAAATTAATAAAGGCATATAAAATGTACTTTGAACGCTACTTTTCGTTATTTTTATAAATAATTCAAAAAACCGATGCTAAAAAACATAATAAATCTACTTTTTCCAAAAGTTTGCATGGGTTGCAAAGGGTTTTTATTGTCGGCAGAAAATGTTATTTGCACCACTTGTCGTCATGAAATTCCGCTAACACAACATTCTCGCAATCCTGAAAACGATGCTTTTATCAAATTTTATGGTCGGATCCCAATTGAACATGCCTCGACATTGTTGTATTTTCATAAAAAAGGAATTGTTCAGGAAATTATTCACGGATTAAAATACCGTGGACACGAAGAAATTGGAACTGTTTTTGGCGATTGGATTTCCGAAGATTTAAAAACATTGGAAATTACAACCACATTTGACGCAGTAATTCCCGTGCCGCTTCACAAAAAAAGATTTCGGGAACGCGGCTACAACCAAGTAACTACTTTTGGCACAGCCTTGTCAAATAGTTTAGAAATTCCATATAATACAGCACTTTTGCAAAGAAATGTGTATTCCAAAACACAAGTAAAAAAAGACTTTTTAGGAAGAACTTCCGTCATTGATTCCCTATTTGATGTTACATTTACCGAAAACGACCACAACAAACACTATTTGTTAATTGACGATGTACTCACAAGTGGCGCCACGCTTGAAGCCTGCGGGAGAGCTTTATTGAAAATTCCAGGAGCCAAAATCAGCATTGTTTGTATGGCAATGTCCCATTCTTAGTTTTTTTTGGGCGTGCCCTCGTTTT
>CANIFM010000008.1 GCA_947466955.1 Bacteroidota bacterium | reverse complement strand
TATTAATAGATTGACTTTTGGAACATTTCCATATTTTTTTCACGAGTTGCACCCATAATTAGGAACCAATCGATAATTGTCCAAATCCCAAGTCCACCGCAAGTCAATAATTTTCCAATTCCCATTCCGGTATCGCCAATGTAAAAACGGTCAATTCCCAATGCACCACCGCCAACAATTGAAATTATCAAACTTGTAGTTGGGTCTTTTAGTTGCAAAGTTTGAACTATTGGCCATTTTGATTCGTCCAATTGAAGTAATTTTTCTCTAATTGCTGATAATTGATAGCTTTCAAAATGTTTTGCATTCATCATCATAAATAAGTCCACTTTTTGCGATTCCATAGTTTTGGTTTTAGATTTATAGTAGGCTAATGTAATTAAAAATAGTTATACACATTGTATTTTTGATTTATAAATTTTTATTATTTGTAAGTGTAATAAAGTATCTTATTTTAAAATATGTAATTTAATATAATTGGCTGATTCTATATGGTTTTTTAGCTATTTCAAGACTTTTGACTTTACGACATTAAAACTTTCGACTTAATTAAATACTTTGCTTTTATTTTATCAACGATTACTTGTGCTAATTTTTGATGGCTTTCAAATGTCCAACCTGCGATGTGTGGCGTGAGAAGAACATTATCTGCTTTAAGCAAATAGTCAAAAGCGGGAGGTTTTTCGGAATCAATGAATAGATTTTCGAAGGATAACTTTTCGTATTCTAAAACGTCTAATCCTGCGCCAAGTACTTTTCCTGATTTTAAACCTTCAACTAAATCATCAGTAACTACTGAGTTTCCTCGAGCGGTGTTGATAAACCAAAAGGATTTTGAAAACGAATTTATAAATTTAGCATTAATCATTTTGTCGGTTGTTGGATTCCAAGGCGTGTGAAGACTTACAATGTCTGATTTTTGTTGCAATTCTGATAAGGAAACTTGCTTTGCATTGGCATCGCTTACATTTTCAAGAATGTCATAACAAAGGACTTCAACATCAAAACCTCGAAGTTTTTTGGCAAATGATTTCCCCATATTTCCATACCCAATTATGCCGATTGTTTTCCCATCTAATTCGTGTCCACGGTTATTTTCTCGGTTCCAATGTCCCGATTTTATTTCTGAAAATGCTTTGTTGAGGTTGTTGAAAAGCGATAAAAGCATTCCAAGTGCGTGTTCTCCAACGGCGTTGCTATTGCCTTCGGGTGCTGCTATTAGCGAAATGTTTTTCGATAAAGCACAGTCGCAATCGATGCTTTCTAAACCAGCGCCAACTCTGGCTATGAATTGTAAATTGGTTGCTTTGTCAAGAAATGTTTTGTCGATTTTGAATCGGCTACGAATTACAATTCCTTGATATTCTTGAATTTTGGCTTCAATTTCTTGCTTTGAAGAAGTGAAATCTTGGTGGTTTGTGAATCCTAATTCCTGCAATTGTTCCCATAATAAAGGATGGTTGCTGTCGATGTGAAGGATTTTTATATTGGATACAGACATACTTGTATTTTGAATGCTAAAGGTACTTTTTTTTGGGGAAATATGAAACAAAGCGATTCTTTGGCCTTTGAATTACTTCATCTTACTTATCTTTTAATGTGTTATGCGTGAGGGAATGCAGCGAATAGCCCACAGCCAAGTGTAGCGAAAGCGGAACTTGGCGAGGACTTGTAGCGGAATGCCCGACCGAGTTTACGATAAATGTTGTAGTAAGTCAAAACGTTCTAAACGAGGGCACGCCCAAAATAAAATTGAAGAGCTACGTTTGAAATTTAAAACACATTCACTTTTAGAAACCTAATTCGTTTAGTATCTTTGCAAAAAAGAAAGCAATGTCGTCATTTTATAAATTGAACATTACGGAAGTGAAACGCGAGACTAAAGACGCAGTTTCGATACTATTTAATGTTCCCGCAGAATTACAATCCAACTACAAATTCGTTGCCGGACAATACATCAACTTGAAGTTGACGTTGGACGGGGAAGAAATTCGCCGCGCCTATTCCATCTGTTCTGCACCCGAAAGTGGCGAATTGAGAATTGCGGTAAAAGCTGTGAAAAACGGACTTTTCTCACAATTTGCAAACGCAAAATTGAAAGCTGGCGACACATTGGAAGTTGGAAGTCCAGAAGGAAAATTCACGTTTGAACCGCAAGCAGATCGTCAAAGAAATTATGCGGCATTTGTTGCTGGTAGCGGAATTACGCCTGTTTTATCTGTTGCAAAAAGCGTTTTAACGAGCGAGCCAAAAAGTACTTTTGTGTTGGTTTATGGAAATAAAACTCCTGAAGAAACGATTTTTCATCAGGAATTACACGATTTGCAATCACACTATGTAGGACGCTTTTTTGTGCATTATTCTTATACACAAGCGAAAGTTGAAAACGAACTTTTTGGTAGAATTGAAAAATCGACGGTCAATTTTGTGTTGAATAATAAACATAAGGAATTGGCTTTTGAGAAATTCTATTTGTGCGGGCCTGAAGAAATGATAAATACGGTTTCGGCCGTTTTAAAAGAACAAAATGTCGCTGAAAAAAATATAAAATTCGAGCTTTTTTCGAGTTCTTCGACTGAAAATAAAATCCAAGAATCGTTGGGCGGTCATTCTAAAATCACGGTTTTAGTTGACGATGAAGAAACGACTTTCGAAATGTCGCAAAAGCAAACTATTCTGGAAGCGGCTTTGAAACAAGGAATTGACGCACCGTATTCTTGCCAAGGCGGAATTTGCAGCAGCTGTTTGGCGAGAATTACGTCGGGAACTGCCGAAATGAAGAAAAATTCTATTCTTACCGACAAAGAAATCGCTGATGGATTGGTTTTGACGTGTCAAGCGCATCCAACTTCCGAAACGATTTATGTGGATTATGATGATGTTTAAGAAAGTCTTCAGTGTTCAGAAAATTAGTAATCAGTTCGTTTGATTATTAATTGATATTGCAATTGCTATTGAACTATTTTTTCAATTACTTGTTCTGGTGAAATCGTTCGCATTGCGTCTTGATATCCTTCCACTTTTTTATTTCCATAGACCGAAGTTGGGAGTTTTGGATATAAATTTCTATCAGAAACCAACGCATTTTCCAAAGATTGATGGAACGGTGAAAATCCTAAAAACGGATGTGTAGCACCCCAAAGTGTAATGGTTTTTACGCCTAACATTGCAGCAATATGTGCGTTTCCAGAATCCATAGAAAGCATAATATCTAAGTTGCCGATGAGCTGAATTTCTTGATTGAATTTGAGTTTTCCTGCCGTTGAAATTACATTTTCTTTGTCTTTTGAAAGCAAATTTAAAACTTCAATTTCCTTTTTTCCACCGCCAAAAAGTAAAATTTTATAGTTGGCATTTTTAGCCAATTCGTCAATTACTTGCGCCATTAAATCCAGAGGATATACTTTGGAATCGTGTTGTGCAAAAGGGGCAATTCCAATCCATTTCTCTGTTTTTTCACCAACAATTGAGGTGATTTCTGAAGATAATTCTTGTTTTTCAGGAAACGTAGGATTCGATAAATCCAAAGGAAAACCAAGCGATAGAAATACATTTGCGTGTCTTTCAAAGACGGTTGGGAGTTGCCTAAAAATTTTATTTTCGGCACGAGTAACTTCCTTTTTATCGGTTCTTCCTTTATCTGTAAAAGCCACTTTTTTTCCGCTCAAGGCAAATAATACTCGGATTACTTTAGACCGTAAAACGTTATGTAAGTCGGCAAATGCGTCAATATTACGTTCTCTTAAATCCTGAAATAATCGAAATAATCCTAGGAAACCTTTATGTTTTCCGTTTTTATCAAATGCAAAAAAAGCAACATTTGGAATTTCATCGAAAAATGGTTTAAAGAAAGGACTTGAAATTATGGTGATTTTTACGTCGGGATATTGCTTTGAAAATGCTCGTAAAATAGGAACCGTCATAGCGACATCTCCCATTGCGGAAAGTCTTATGACGGCTATATGTTTTATTTTTTTTGACAATTTAACGTGTCAATTATTTCTTATTCTGATATAAAACCGGATTCAAATCATCGTCATTGTACATTTTCATTTGTTTGTACACTTTCATAAATTTATCGCCGCTTTCGATGTCATTTAATAAATCATCAATTGCAGTGGAAAGATCGGTTCTTTGTTCTAAAAGGATGTTTAACTTTGCTTGACATTTATCACGATGTTCCTCTGAAGCTCCAGTACGAGTAGCTTCTTCATTCATATGATAGATTTTTAAAGCCAAGATTGACAATCTATCAAAAGCCCAAGCAGGACTTTCAGAATTGATTTTTGCACCTTCTTTTGCGGCAACTTGACTGTATTTTTGAAGGAAATAACTGTCGGTATATTCCACCATATCGGTACGTTCTTGATTCGAAGCATCAATTCTTCTTTTCAATGTAAGTGCCGCTACAGGATCAATATTTGGATCACGAATTATATCTTCAAAATGCCATTGTACCGTGTCAATCCAATTTTTATGATATAATAAATGTTCAAATTTATCTTTAGGAAAAGGGTTGTTAATAGGTTGATCGACATTATCAAATTGATGATAATCGTGAATACTTTGTTCAAACACAGAATAAGCTAATTTTGAAAACATATCTTTACATATTAAAAAGCAAAGATACTTTTATTACTTTTAACGTTGAAACTTTAAACTTAAACTTTATACCTATTTTTATGAAAATTCATCATTTATCAGAAAAAAACAGTGTGCTGAATCATTTTTTAGGGCAAATTAGGGATGTAAATATTCACAACGACCGAATGCGTTTCAGAATAAATATTGAACGCATTGGCGAAATTATGGCGTATGAATTAAGTAAAGAATTGCATTTTAAAAACTGTGCAGTTCAAACTCCGCTTGGTATAAAAAACACATCAGAAATCAGTGATCAATTGGTTTTGTGTTCTATATTAAGAGCTGGATTAACGCTTCACAATGGCTTTTTAAATTATTTTGATGCTGCTGAAAATGGATTTATTTCTGCCTACAGACATCATCCGAATAATGACGATTATTTTGATATTTTGGTTGAATACCAAGCCGTTTCAGATATTAATAACGCAAATTTAATTTTGATTGATCCGATGCTTGCCACAGGGCAATCTATTGTGGCCGTTTTTAATAAATTGATGGAACGAGGCACGCCGAAAGAAATTCATATTGCGGTGGTAATTGCTGCTCCAGAAGGAATTGCACATCTTGAAGCACTTTTGCCAGAGCATTGTCATCTTTGGATTGCTTCCATTGACGATGAATTAAATGAAAAAAATTACATCGTTCCTGGACTTGGCGATGCGGGTGATTTGGCATTTGGAAACAAACTATAATTGAGAGAAAAACGCAAAAAAGCTACATAAAATTACAATTGCAATTGTTAGTTCTCGCTTCACTTTTGATTGCGGTGTTTCGGTGAAAAGTGTAATCATAAATGCCAATGGCGCAAAGGTAAAAATCAGAATATCATTGCTTTTATTGGGCGAAATTAGGAAAACTGCAATTCCGATAAAAAAAGCAGCAACGATTTTCTTGTAAGACGAATGTAGAATAATTGGTCGGTTTGAAATGGTAAATACCACATAAGCCGTAAAATATAAAGAAATTGTTGCAAACAAGGATATGGCAAGATTTTGATAGTTATTGGTAAAATAATTAATTTGAAAATCCCTTGAAGTATTCGCAATTAGGTTGTCAATGATGTTTTTATGAAGCACTAAATCGATTAAAATAAAAATCATACTCGACGTAAAAAAAGCGATAAAAGGCAAAAACCAAGTCCGATAATCTCTTGCTGTGTGAAAAAGAATGCTAATAAACACCAAAATTATAAAGAGAATACTCCAAAAATGAAATAATGAAGCGACAAAAATCCATAAAGAAGCATCAAATATTTTTTCTTTTGGAGATTTCGGCGATTGCAAAGAAATTAATCTTCTTAACGCCAAAATGATAAAAAAGTTAGACATAATTAAGTCTAAATTATTCATAACCGAAGGGAAGAAAAGTAGCAGCAGTAAATAAAATAAAATCATATAAGCACTGTCTTTACTCAATCCGTTCTTTTTTATTATGAAATTTGCAGTAAAAAACGAGGCAACTATTGCAACAATAATAATTGCTTTTTTAACGAAAAAACCAATCGAAAAAACACTTCCAACTTGCTGAAATTGATACACTCCAAAGAAAAATAATAGCATTAAAAAAATAAATGCATAATTTATTGGTGTAGATTTCTTAAAAAGACTTGTTATCATAAGGATATTTTATACTTTTGTAAATGTAAATATAATACTTGTACAAAGATGAAAGCATTTTTTGAAGGAATACAATGGTTGTTTGAAAATATTATTTTCATTCCTCATAACTATTTAAGAAAATTAGAATTAGAACATTGGTTTGCAGCCAATACAATTAATTGGATTTTTATGATTATTTGTACTGCGGCAATGGTTTATTGGATTAAACAATTGAAATTGCACAAAGACAATAACGAAGAATATCAAGATACAACGGCGCATTCTTTCTTCAAATAAAATTCTAAAACTATGTTTTAGGTTTTAAGATTAAAGATCAAAACCAATATCTTTTCTAAAATACATCGTATCAAAATGTAGCTTGCCTATGTTTTGATACGATTTTTTTATGGCTTCTTCAAAATTAGCTCCTAATGATGTAACCGCTAAAACGCGACCTCCATTACTGATAATTTTTCCATTTTCTGCTTTTGTTCCTGCGTGAAAAACAATAGAATCTGTCACGTTTTCAATTCCTGAAATTACTTTTCCATTCATATATTCTTCGGGATAACCGCCAGAAACCACCATTATTGTTGCTGCACTTTGGCTATCGATTTCAAGCGTTTTTTCGTCCAGTTTTTCATTGGCTACAGCCAAAAACAATTCCACTAAATCCGATTTCAACCTTGGAATTACAACTTCTGTTTCAGGATCGCCCATTCTCACGTTGTATTCTATGACAATTGGTTCGCCCTTAACGTTGATTAAACCAATAAAAACAAAACCTTTATACTGAATTCCATCTTTTTGCAATCCTTCAATTGTGGGTTTAACGATTCTATTTTCGATTTTTTCTAACAAAACAGCATCTGCGAAAGGAACTGGAGAAACGGCTCCCATTCCGCCTGTATTTAATCCTGTGTCGCCTTCGCCAATGCGTTTGTAATCTTTAGCGGTTGGTAAAATCTTATAATTTTTTCCATCGGTTAAAACGAAACAACTTAATTCAATTCCATCTAAAAATTCCTCAATTACTACTTTGGAACTCGCTTCACCAAATTTAGAGTGAACCAACATATTTCTCAATTCTTCTTTGGCCTCCGCCAATTCTTGAATGATTAAAACCCCTTTTCCAGCCGCTAATCCATCCGCTTTAAGCACATACGGCGGTTGCAATGTTTCTAAAAAGTCACAACCAGCTTCAACAGTTTCTTTTGTAAAACTTTCATAAGCAGCCGTTGGAATATTGTGTTTTACCAAAAACTCTTTGGCAAATTCCTTACTTCCTTCTAATTGAGCTCCCAATTTTGATGGGCCAATTACAGGAATATGTTTTAAATCGGTGTCATTTTGAAAAAAATCAAAAATTCCTTTTACCAAAGGATCTTCTGGGCCTACAACTACCATTGCTACTTTTTCGCTCAAGGCAAATGACTTCACGGCATCAAAATCCGTTATTTTTAGATTTACATTTGTAGCAATACTTCCCGTGCCAGCATTTCCTGGGGCAACAAAAAGTTGGTTGCAAAGCGGACTTTGAAGCATTTTCCAAGCAAAAGCGTGTTCTCTTCCTCCTGAACCTAATAATAAAATTGTCATTGTGTTGTTGGTTGTTGTGAAGTGCAAAAATAAATTCTTTTGCGTTCAAATTTGCATTAAAAGATAAAAATTTAACTCGTAATTATAAAGTAATTCTATATTAATATGCCTTTTTTTCGCCTTTTAAAATATTCAAAACGGTTTGAACGATAATTTTTAAATCTAAAATTAATGACCAATTGTCAATATAAAAAACATCTAATTTTATTCGGTGTATCATATCGTCATCAGATTCAATTTCTCCTCTATATCCTTTTACTTGAGCCAACCCTGTAATTCCTGGTTTTACATAATGGCGAACCATATATTTTTTAATTTTATTTCCATAGGATTTATTTTGAGACCAAAGATGTGGTCTTGGACCAACTACGGACATTTCACCTAACAAAACATTTAGAAATTGAGGCAGTTCATCTATACTTGTCTTTCTCATAAATTTTCCTATTTTAGTAACTCTAGGATCATTTTTGGATGCTTCTTTCTCTGTAGTTCCATTCAATTTCATTGATCGAAATTTATAACAGAAAAACTCTTTTTCATCTAAACCTGGTCTCCCTTGTTTAAAAAAAACAGGTCCTTTAGATTCTAACTTTATCAAAAGGGACATCAATGGCACAAACCATGACAAAATAAAAATTATGATTATTAAGGAAAAAATAATGTCAAAAATTCTTTTAAATGCTTTTGTTGCAGGATCATGCAATACAGTCTTTTGCATTGATAATACAGGGAACATTTCATAATAATTTATTTTTAAATTTTTAGAGAAAATCTCTTTTGTACCAGGTATGAATTTAATTGCCATTCTGTTTTCATCTGCAAAACTAACAATATCTGCTAATTGATCATTTGTCATTTCATCTAAAGAACAGTATATTTCATTGACATTATTCTCAATTACAAACAATTTTAAATAGTCTATATCCCCTAAAATTTCATCGTTTTTCTTTTTATTTGAAAAATAGCCTAAAAAACGATATCCATAATCATTCCTTGCTTCAAAAAGTTGTTTCAAGCGAATTGATTCGGGAGCAAATCCAATAATTACGACATTTCTATAATTGCTTCCTGTAATTATTCTGTACTTTTTTAAATAATAAAATAATAAGAATTTAGAGATAGTGATTACTATAAAACATAATATTATGTACCGTAGCAATGCATTTCCACTGAAAATTACTTCTTTTGAAAAAGGGAAGTAGGCAATAATTAAGAGCGAAAACAAGACTCCTTGTTTTACAATTTTAGTTAGTATTTCGACAGGAGTGGTAAATCTAAAAACCTCATAAAATTTAACTAAAAAGGCAATAGTTCCCCATGAAATTAATAAATATCCAATATATGTACTGTAATTTAAATTGAGTCCTTTAAAACAAAATAATGCCAATAAAGAAATAACCAATAAGTCAGAAACAATGCTTATTGGTCGTATATATTTCGAGTATCTTCCTGATTGTGCAGCAGTCATATTTATTTAATATATCCTGAAAAATCTTTATGTTCTTCTTTTAATAACTCCTCTTTTGAAAGGGATTTGAAATAATCATATGTTATTTTCATACCTTCTTCACGAGAAACTTTTGCTTCCCAGCCTAATAATTGTTTTGCTTTTGTAATGTCTGGTTGGCGTTGTAATGGATCATTAATTGGCAAGGGATGATATACCACTTTTTGATTAGTCCCTGTTAATTTAATAATTTCATCCGCAAAATCTTTAATTGTGATTTCATCTGGGTTTCCAATATTTACAGGAAACACATAATCTGAGTGAAGTAATCTAAAAATTCCTTCAACTTGATCGTCAACATAACAAAAAGAACGCGTTTGCATTCCATCTCCAAAAATAGTTAAATCTTCGCCACGAAGTGCTTGTCCTATAAAAGCTGGAATAACTCTTCCGTCATTGAGTCGCATTCTTGGTCCATAAGTATTGAAAATTCTTACAATTCGTGTTTCTACACCATGAAAAGTATGGTATGCCATTGTGATGGATTCTTGGAAACGCTTGGCTTCATCATAAACGCCGCGAGGCCCTATTGTATTTACGTTTCCATAATATTCTTCTGTTTGCGGGTGAACTAATGGATCTCCGTAAACTTCAGAAGTTGACGCAATAAGGATTCTTGCATTTTTTACGCGTGCCAAACCTAAAAGATTATGGGTTCCGAGAGAGCCTACTTTTAATGTTTGAATTGGAATTTTTAAATAATCAATTGGACTTGCAGGAGATGCAAAATGCAAAATATAATCTAAATTTCCTGGTACATGAACAAACTTTGTTATATCGTGATGGTAAAATTCAAAATGTTCGAGCTTAAATAAATGCTCAATGTTTCT
Organism: Bacteroidota bacterium; assembly: GCA_947466955.1. Taxonomy (GTDB): domain Bacteria; phylum Bacteroidota; class Bacteroidia; order Flavobacteriales; family Flavobacteriaceae; genus Flavobacterium. The sequence continues at coordinate 18,999 of CANIFM010000008.1, read as the reverse complement.
TAAATCTCCCGTTATTAGGTTGTCCATGCCAATAACTTGATATCCTTCTTTTATAAAACGATCACATAAATGGGAACCTAAAAATCCTGCGGCTCCAGTAATTAAAATTCTTTTCATAATTGGCTTATGTTTCGTTTCTTTCTAAATATTGTATAATAAACGTTAAAATAATTATAATATTATACTAAATGGAAATTGTTTTTTCGGGTTTTAAATTGGAATTAAAAACACAGAACATCAGAATGAAAAATGTTATGCCTCTTTGTCTCCAAAGAAACGATTCTGTAAAAAAAAGTGACATCATTAAGACCGAAAAGGCAATTTGAATGAAATTCTTTGACATAATTGCTTTTCTTATTGTTAGAAATAACATTGAAAGCAATAATAAAAATCCAATAATTCCTAATTCAGCAAATATTTGAACATATTGATTGTGAAAATTTAGAGTTTGGTAGCCTTCTTGAGTTTCATCACCTAAAAACAGATTGTAATGAACTCCTTTTTCAGCTATTTTAGGATAGGATGCGTCCAAACCAAAACCAGTCCAGAAAATGGATTCTTCTTGAAGTAATTCTATAAAAATTCTGAATTGATATACTCTGAATGCGGTACCAGGAAAATAATCATTTGGTTTGAATGTTTTATTAGTCCAAGCTTGTTTGATGCTTACGTTATATACTATTCCTGAATCTTTACTAATTACATCATTAACACTACTATCGGTCATAATAGTTTCATATTCTTCTTTAAAACGCTCTTTAATTTTTCCAACAAATGGAAGAAATAATAACAATGTGATTAACAAAATTAGATTTTTAAGGCGCATTTTTTTTGATATTTTGGAATAAAATAAATGGTAAAAACCCAAAAGTCCAATAAAAACTACAATAATATTTTTTGACGACAATAAAAAAACCATCAAAAATAAGATGCATGTTGCCAATTTATCAACTGTTGTTTTTTGTGTTTTCACCAGAAAATAAAAAAAGGAAATAGCAATATAAATAGAAACATGAATAGCATTTACATCTTTTGTAACTAATTCGTGATAAAAGAAAACAGAAGAGTCATTTGAAATTATAAATCGAAGTAGCGCTTTAGTAAGATAAAATATCGAATAGACTACTATTCCATAACTGTACCATTTGATTATTTTATCCTTTTCTAAAGTCGATAATGGGCGAAATAATAAAAAACATATAGGAATTAATAATAGCGGTAATTCTTTTGATAGTGCATTTGTAGTTCTCTCAAAATCTATAGTCCAAGTAATGGAAAGGAGCATCAAAAGATATAATAGAACAGGTAAAATGAGATTTATATCAAATTTAAAATTTTCTTTTTTAAAGGTTACAATTGTTATTAATGTCAATAAAACCAATGACATACTGTTAATTGCATAACTTAAAGGAATACATAATAATGCTACTAAAACAAAAAGTAAAGAATTGTGTTTACTGTATTCTTGTTTCAGATTTTGATATACATTCTTCGAAAAGCTGGAGATATTCACCATTTATTTTATCCCAATTAAATTCATTTTCAATCGCGTCAAAGTTGTTTTGAACCAATTGCAAGTTATCATTTTTTTTGATTGTTTCTAAAATATTTTTCACTTCCTGTGGATTAGAAAAATAATACCCATTTTCTTTAAGAATTGCCTTGTTAAAATGGTTATTGTGAGCAATCACAAATGCTTTAGACGCCATTGCTTCTAAAAGTGAAGGATTAGTGCCTCCAACAGAATGCCCATGGAAATATATATTCGAGAAATACCGTAAGTTATTTAAATGGTCTATGTTATAAATACCACCTAAAAATCGAATATTCTCGTTTTCTTTATATTTGGTTTTTAAAAAATTCCCGTATTTTGTTTCATGATTTCCTATAACAAGAATTGGCGTTTTATCAGTATTCAATGCAACTCCATCTAACACCATTTCCAGATTATTTTCAGGTTCAAAACGTGCCATAATCATATTATAGTTGTTTTTGGTCACATTATAATCTGAAATAATTGTTTCGTCAGGATTTGTAAAAGGATGCGCACCATAAGCAATATAGGTAGATTCTTTATTATATTGCTTTTTTAAGAATGTTTTTATACCTAAGGAATCCGAAACAAGATAATCGCTGCTAACTGCCGCTAGCCTTTCGGCAAATTTTAGAAATTGTTGAACTGGCTTAGAATATTTTGTGCGTTTCCATTCCAATCCGTCCATGTTGGTGATAATAATTGGTTTTTTGGGAAGTAGAAAAAACCAAATGGAATTGCTTGTATATCCCAACTGCAAGATTATATCAAAATCTCTTTTACGAGAATCCATAATGCAATTATAATCATAAATGAATTGTCCAAATGTCCCCAATTTATGTTCGGGGTCATTTTGATGAATAATATTTACACCGTGAAATGTTTTTTCTTGAAATGGGTGGTTGTGAGAATTATAGACAAACACCTTATGCCCTTTTTCAACAAGATAAACAGAGAAAAATTCTGCAAACTGTTCAAAACCTCCGTAATAGTTTGGTACTCCACGAGTTCCTAAAATGGCTATTTTCATGAAATATTATATTTTCAGATGGCTAAAATAAAGGTTTTAAACCATAAGAATTAAAAATTATCTTGGAAATTTTGGAAAACAGCTTCAAATTGCTTGACGTGCTTTTCAATAGAAAACTCATTAATCACTCTTTCATGTCCGTTTTTGCCAAATTTGGTTCTTAACGATGGGTTTTCAATAAGATCGGAAATTGCCTTAAATAAGTCTAATTTGTTCTCTGGGTCAAATAGATAGCCAGTTTCATTATCAATAACAATTTCTGATAAACCACCAAGATTTGAAGCAACAACTGGTTTTTTTGCTAACATTGCTTCAGCTGCAACTAATCCGAAAGATTCAGCTTCTGTAGAAGGCATAACGGCAATGTCGGTTATTGACCAAATAGTATTTAAATCGTTTGAAAACGGAACAATTTTTACTCGTTTTTCTAGCTTGTTTCTAATTATACTATTTTCAATTTCTTCAAGGTAATATTCTTGTCCTTCAACAGGAGAGCCTACAAATAGTAATTTTATGTTTTCATACCGAATTAGATTAGTTATAAAAACATCAAGAAGTAATTTATGTCCTTTCAATCTGCTAATTCTTCCTACTAATGTTATAATTAAATCGGTATCTTTAAATCCAATATCGGCCTTACATCCAAGGTTAACAATTGAAGTATTCGGTTCAATACCATTATGAATTACAACAGTTTTGGAAGCGAGTTTTGGAACTCTGTCTATTAGATTTTTTTCAGTTGCAAATGAATTACAAACAACTAAATGAGAAAAACGCATTAAGAGTTTAGGAAAAATTGAAGCTATAAATTTGGGATGAACTATTATTTCATGAACATGCCAAAGGTGTTTAATTTTTCTTTTTTTTGCATATATCATTCCCAGTAAAACAGCCAAAGTATTTGAGTAAACAATATCAAAATTGTATTTGTTATTTAATATATCCAAAACCTCAACACCTTTTTTAATATCTTTAAAAAATTTAAAAATGTTTTTGGGTGAAAAAATTTTTCGATATAATTTTAATACGGGAGCGATAACAACTTTTATGTTTTCTTTCTCAAGCTCAATTTTTAAAGGCCCTTCATTTGGCAAAATAACAACTGGAAAAAACTTTTTTCTATCTATATATTTTAATAACAATAGTAATGTTTTGTCCGAGCCATAAAGCTCCGCTGATTGATGAATGAATAAGATGTTAATCATTGACCTTCTTTTTTATTTCAAATTCTCTAAATGCAATTAAAAAACCCACTAAAATTGATTTATTATCGGAGGTATTGTACATTCCTAAAAAAACCCAATTAGAAATAATTAAGAAAATACCAGTGCCAATAAATAACATATTGATATTTTGAACCAATGGAATATCTGATTTTTGATTTTTTAACAAAAAATAAATATACAATAAAAGTAAAAAAACACCCATTATTCCTGACTTAAGTAAAGCGGTCATATAGGAATTGTGTAAAAACGGAATATAACGCATAAAGCTACTTTGAAGCCACATTTTCTGTTTTAAATCTACAGTAGAGCCAATTCCTTCACCTAAAATTATTGTTCTGGGGCCTTTTTCTGTAACCTGACGTATCGTAAGTATGTTTTCATAGGAACGGTAATTGTCGTTTATATCTTTCCAATTTGCAACATCAATTTTGGTTTTAAATGGTTCGATTGGGGCATTTTTAATTTTATATAAAAACTGTTCAATTCCTGAACCATCTCTTTTAGGGTTTAAATTGTAAATTATTGTATATCCAATAACTGTTGCTATTAATACAGAAATCACAACTTTTATTGATTTTATAGTAATTGTAAAATATCCTTTTAAAGCAACCATTAATATGATAAACTGTATGAAATTAGTCCGTGCTAAATAAAAAAAGCTTGAAATAATCATAATTATAACATACAAATAAAGTCTTTGCTTGGAGATTTCAACGTTAAATTTTTTATGAAATAACAAGAAAACAAGTGTATATACTTCAAAATCATTGAAATACCCACAATGTTCTCGCAAAATAGCTACAGTAGCTGCATTTCCTGAAATAAACGCAATTATCACCAAAATTATATGAATTATTGCTATAAGCAAACCAATATAAATTAAAGTTGAAAATGATCTTGATTTATTTCCTTTAAATAATTGATAGCCAATTAATAAACCCATTATTGGCTTTGCCATATACGTAATGTCCTTCAAATAAAAATACATTTGAAACCGGTTTCCAATGGAAGAAATTAAAGCAATAATAAGAATTAGAGAATAAATTAAAATATGGTTACAGATTGTAATCGAATATCTGTTTTGCAACGTAATTAATATAGTGATACTCCACAAAGCAAAAGTGAGCTCAAAAATATTCAATATTGGCACTGCAATACATAAAGTTAGTAGTAGTTGATAATATGAAAACTTGGTGGGTATCGAATTCATTATATTGATTTTAAAACTTTTGCAGGAATACCTCCAATAATTGAATTGTCGGGATAAATTCCGTTAACCACTGCTCCGGCAGCAACTACAGAATTATTTCCAACGATACAACCGTCAAGAAAAGTAACTTTTGCACCAACCCAAACATTATTTCCAATTTTTATTCCTTTAGAAGTTACCCCTTGTTCCCTAATTAATCTTGTCTTGTCACTAAAATTGTGATTTTCTGAATGAAAACTAATGTAAGAGCCCATGATTACATCATTCCCTATTTCAATTCCGCCTGCGGCTCCAAACTGAGTAAATTGACCCACTGCCGAATTATTTCCTATTTTTAAACCTATACCAAATTTAGACAAATGACTTGTAGCGCTCAAAGTAGAATAACTTCCTATTTTTACACAATCTCCAAATTGGATTTTTTCAGAAGAAAAACCATCAATTTGACAATTATTATCAATAGTAACATTATTACCAAACGAAATATTAGCAACGTTGTGAATTATTGTGTTTCTTCCAATGAAAACTTTTTTACCTGTTTTAAGGAATCCTCTAATCAACATAAAAAATCTTTTAGAAAGAGTGATATAAATCAACGATTTTGGAATTTTAGGGTCTATGATGTAGCTCTTTCCAGATTTGTCTAATAGTTTTTGAAAGATGGATCGTATCATTTTTTATATCATTTTAGGAAAAACGAATTATCTAATGCCTTTTTATGCAAATAGATTTCAAAAATACACTTTTTAGGTTTAAATAGGATTAAGTAATTTAGTTTTCTAATAATTAGAAACTTTATATTTTATTTTAATCACAAAATAATATATTCCAATGGTTATTAATTCAGAAATAATTAGGCTGATTAAAACCCCTTTTATTCCATAATATGGAAGCAAGGTAATCATAAGTAGCAAATTTACAATAACCATTATCATCACTATTCTAATGTAAAGCTGTTGTTGATTAAAACCCAAAAGTAATTGTTTTAAAGGAATTGATATGCTTAGAGTTAATGGAATGAAAACTGCTAATTTCAACAAATCGCTAATTTCAAGAACATCTGTTTTTGTGAAATAACGAACCGCTTGAGAAGAAAAACAATATAAAATGCCCATAGTGATTACAATAAATGTAAAATTGGCACCGTTGTAGGTCTTCCAAAATTTTAATCCTTCCTTGATATTTTTTTCCAACAAGTAACAAACTCTTGGATACACAAAATTAAAAAACAGATAAATATAAGTTTTAAAAACCACAATTATTTGTTCAACAATTTTGTAATGTCCGGCCAATAAATTATTGCCAAAAAACCCAATTAACATTATTGGCGAATACATTTGTAAGGAAACAAATATTTGAGAGGAAAACATCGAGAAATTTCCTTTTAAAAGATCTAAAACGTGTTCTTTTTTTAATTTTGAAAAACTGAAATTATGTTTTCTGACAATGTAATAAAAAGCAAGTCCATTAGCCAAAATAGTTCCAATTCCCCACCAAAGATTGATGAAAATATAATCTTCTTTTTGATGAATGAAAAAGAAAATACCAAATAGATAAATCAATTTTGAGACAATGGTTAAAATTGTAATCCATTTGAAATTTTCAACTCCCTGCAAGAACCAAGTAGGATTAATACACTGTCCTATTAATATGGGAAGTCCAAGAAAATAAAGGGATTTGTTGTTATTAAAGAAAGGAACAAAATAAAACAAAAGCATGGAAAACATCAAAACTAAAACTAATAATACCAGTTTTGAGCTGATTGTTGTTATGAATGTTTTTTCTAATTCATCTTTATTATCTCGGTTTACGGCTACATCTTTTACGCCTATAATATCAGAGCCATAATCTATGAAAACCATCAGAAAAAAAGATATCGCCATTGCAATACTTGTTTTACCGAAGTTTTCTACACCACAAATAGAAACAAAATAGGGAACAACTAATAATGGAGTTATTAAATTGAAACCTTGTCCAAATCCGTATATTACCAGATTGGTATTTTGCTTGTTTTTTAATATTGTACTTATTCTTTGTATGAACATTCGAGATTAGTAAATAAAAAAAGCCATAAGTGATTCTTATGGCTTAATATAAAATTGTGTTTTTTAATGTGTTATTTTTTTTATTTCATCCAAAACCGCTTGTTGTGGGTAATAAAAAGGAGAAAAGAATTTTTTAGGGTTTTTAAGAAATTTAACGGTTCCGTTTTTAGTGTCAATTTCGGTTTTTACAGAATCGTTAGGTATAAAATATTTAAAAAATTCAGATCCTTTTGCTTCAAACGATTTACCGTAAAAACTCAATTTAAATTTTTCTAAAACAACATCTCCTTGGTCTTTATTAATACCAAAATCGATTCTAATATTTGTTGGAATTATTTCTTCTTTTAAATCTAATGTTACTTTTTGGGTGTCTGATTGTCCTTTTACACCTCTCCAAACAGCCTTATCACCGTTAAAATTAATAGTGTTGTCTTCCGTATAATAAACTGAGAAATTATCGTCAAGTGGCGCTACAACGTCTAAATCTATACTGAAGTTTTGTTTTTCGTCTGCTTTAGCAACATCTTCTTTTTTATCATTTTTACATGAAATAAAAGTTAAAGAAATAATAGTTGCAAGTATTACAAAATTTGTTTTCATTTTATATTTAATTAATTTATACAAAATTATATTTTTTTTAATAGAAATCAACTCTTTTAGGCTAATTCGCTATTTTTTTTATTGAGATAGAATAAATAATAGCATTTCTATCTTTGCCATCTTCAAAAACATCATTATCGTAAATTATTTCAAATGTATTACTTTCATTATTTTTAGATGAAAAAACGAATTTTTTTGACTGTTGGTTTTTGTTTTCACTTAAATAATAGTTTGCAATTTCATTATTATTAATTTTTATTTTAAAATGTGCATTTTCACCATTGACGGGGTTTTCGGGAAGACTATTAGCATTAATTATCAATTCATAATTACCGTTTTCTAAATTAATTGGCTCCGTTTTCAAATTAGCATTTTCGTATAATACCAAATTTCCTTTTTCATTTAGATTAATTGGACTAAACATTTCCAAAGTAAGTGCATTTTTAATACCTGATTTTTTAATTTCAATGGTCTGATTTTTGGAAACATAATAATTTGCCCAAGCATCATAAAATTCTAATTTTTCTTTTAAAATGAAATTTGTATCTAAGTAAATTTGATTTTCTGGTGAAATTTGAAATGGTCTCGAATTAGCATCAGCATACCAAAAAGATTTGTTTATTATAGAGCCAGATCTCATTCCATTTACATATTCGTCTAATGAATTTCCTTCAATTGCAATTTGACTTTCGTTTTGGAAAAAATACGGGAATAGCCAACTCCAATAGACCACCAACTTTGATTTATCGGGATTTCGTTTAATGATTTCTTCTGATAATTCTCTATATTGTGATTTTGTTACCGTGTTGTAATAGTTTTTTACTACAAACAAATCAAGTATAGAGAATAAAACCAAATAAGTGATAACGATTATTCTTATCAAATTATTTTTAATAAAATTTATTCCAATTGTAATTACAAGTATCAAAACGGGTAAAATATTAATAAAATACCTACTTAAAATCATGGGTACATCTAAATAGGATCTTATTAAAGGAATTATTAACGAAACTGAAAGCCAAGTTGATAAAATAATAAAACTAAAAACTACCTTGTTGCTTATTATTGTGTTATAACTGGAGGTATTGTTTTTTTCTTTAAATAAATTAATTATATAAAAAATAACTACTGAATTGATACCATAAATAACCATTTCAGAGTTACCGAAAAACTCTCTAAACATGCTAGTAAAAGCATCTGGGCCTGGTTTTTGAAGCCAAAACGATTTAATTTCGGTTACCCTAAGTAAAGCCTCAAAAGAGGGAGAAAAAACAATTAATGTAACAATACCAAATACGATACAATTTCCGAAAAATTTATTTTTATTCTCTTTTGGTGTCTTTATTAGAAAAAATAAAAGTAATAAACACTGAGAAAACAAAGTAATAAACCCAAAAAAGTGACAATTAAGATATAAACCTGTAAATAAACCAAAAATTATTCCGTTTGAAATAGATGGTTTTTTAATGAAAATTACTAATCTATAAAAAGAGAGTACTGTAAATAGAAACAACATTCCATAAGGTCTTACTTCTTGGGAGTAGGAAATGTGAAAGAAATTTACGCAAACTAAAGCAGCGGCAATTAAACCACTTCTTTTATTGATGAGTTCTTTGCCAAATAAGTAAATAGAATAAACTCCAAAAACTCCAATAATTGCTGAAAAAAGTCTTGCCACAGTTGTTGAATAACCAAAAATATCGAAAACAAATCGAAGAATTAAAAAATACATGTGAGGCATAAACTCCCAAAACATAATTCCTTCGTAAAATTGTTTCATTGACAATTTAGGATTAGAATTATTCATACTAAGAATTTCATCCAACCAAATGCTTTGAAAATTAATATGATAAATTCTTAGTAATAAGGCAGCAATAAGTATAATTGTTAACCAATAATTCTCCTTAAACCAATTGAAAAATTTCATAATTATTTATTTTTTTTCCATGTATATAATAACGAAACACCAAATGGTAATTTGATGTTATTATTAATGAGTTTACTTTCAAAATACATTATGTTGAATAAAACATTGTTTAAAAACCCAGGCTTAAATGCTTCAAAATCGCTTCCAGAACCAGGTCTTTTTTTGTTAAATTGCAGTAGGTTACTTATTTTTCTAACCGAATAAATTATTGGGAAAAGGAAAAAATTAAAATAGGAGCTGAAAATTTCGTTTCCATTTTTTTGGATTTCGAATAATTTTTCTATTTGACTTAATTTATACCTTCTGAAATGATGATTGATAACATCGTGATGACTCCACAAACTCATAAAAGTGGGCACAGTAATGAAAATAACACCTTCTTTTTTGGCAACTCTTTTCATTTCCGAAACAGCCAATTGGTCGTCTTCCACATGTTCGATTACATCAAATGCGCAAACTAAATCAAACATTTCATCTTGAAATGGCAATTCTGTAATTGAACCATTAATTATCTGTAATCCTGTTCTTTCAGAAGCAAATTCACAGCAATCTTTGTCGTATTCAATTGAGGTTACCTCTCCAAAACTTGATAAATATTGAGAACTTCTACCAGGACCACAACCAACATTTAATATTTTTAAATCTTGTTGTTTTAATATTTTATCATCAATTATTTTTTTTAAATAATTTGATATTATTTTTTCCCTAGCAACAAACCACCAATGTTGTCTTTCTAAATCATAATATTCTTTATAATAATCGTGTTGCATGTTTATTTATTTTCGGTCTTTTCTTTTCCCTCTTGAATTATCTTTTCAATTATAAATAAAGGTCTGTTTCTTACCTGATTATAAATTCTTAAGACATATTCACCAATTAATCCTAATGAAATTAATTGTACTCCACTAAATAATATTATTGCTAAAATTGTTGCGGTAAAACCCTGAGGGACATCATCATAAATTAATTTTCTGTAAATATTATATCCGAAATAAACTAAAGAAAAAACAACTGTAATAAAGCCAGTTCTTGTTATGAATTTTACTGGGAAATCACTGAAGTTAAAAATACCATTGAATGCTAATTCGAATAATTTTTTCCAACTGTATTTGGTTTCACCGGCCTGTCTTTCGTCTCGGTCATATTCGTAACCAATTTGCTTAAATCCAACCCAAGCTCGCATTCCCCGAAGGTACCTGCTTTGCTCTGGCATATTGTTCATGTTGTCAACAACTCTGCGACTTAACATTGAAAAATCGCCACTATCTATAGGAATATTAAAACTTGATATTTTTTTTTGGAGCCTGTAATAGGTCAAATAGGCTACTTTTTTCAAGAAACTTTCTTTACGATTCTTTCGAATGGCATAAATAACATCATAACCATTAACTAATAATTCGTAGAATTCATTTACCAACTCTGGTGGATCTTGCAAATCGCCATCAATAATCATAGCTCCTTTTAATCCTCGAACATTGGCCAATCCAGCCGAAACTGCTAATTGATGCCCATGGTTTCTTGATAATAATATACCAGTAAAACGGGAGTCTTTTTTACATATTTCCTCAACTAATTGGCTTGTTTTATCAGTACTTCCGTCATCAATTAATATTACTTCGCAAGAAAACAAAGTTGTATCAATAACTTTCACTAATCTTTCTATTAGATTATCAAATACCGCTTGCTCATTATATAATGGAACAATTATAGAAATATCTAATGTCATCAAATTTTTTCGCTTTATGTTATTGGATTGGACTAATAATTAATCTGTAAATCTATTAAAATTACTTTAATAAACGGTTAAATACTTAAAATATTGAAAACACACCTCTTTATTTCAAATCCTGGAGTTCTAAAAATGATATTTAACACTCCAATTCTTATTTTTAAAATTTTCCTGCATTTTAAAGGTTAAAAAGGTTAAATACCGACTAAAAAAAATCTTTTTATTTTATTGTCATAATTTTCATCTAATTATTAATCAACACATTATATAATGATGAAAAATTTATTTAGCCTTTTGTTTTTTCTTGCCATTACAAATTCCGTTTTAAGTCAAAACATTGTAATCAATGAAATATTATCTTCAAATTCTTTCTCCAATATGGATGAAGATGGCACCTATCAAGATTGGATAGAGTTATACAATAACGGTGCAGCGGCCGTAGATTTATCGGGTTACGGACTTTCTGATGATGCAACAATTCTTTTTAAATGGACTTTTCCAAGCGTTTCAATGGCGCCAGGAACTTATTTATTAGTTTGGGCTTCAGAAAAAAATAGAGCCGTAGCGGGAAGTCCTTTACATACCAATTTCAAATTGAATGCCGCTGGAAATACCGTAATATTAACTAATGCTGCTGGAATTAATGTAGATACTGTTCCTGCAACCGCTTTACTTTCTGATATTTCGTATGGCAGATTACCCAATGGAACTGGACCTTTTGTGTTTTTTCAAGCCAATACGCCAAATGCCGCGAATTCAACTGTTGGCTATGCTGAACTTTTAGCACCACCAACATTTTCTAAAAACAGTGGTTTTTTTACAACCGGTTTTGATTTGTCATTAACTTCAACCATCCCAGGAACAACAGTTTTATATACGCTTGACGGTTCTGATCCCGATGAAAATAATCTTAGCGGAACTACCTACAGCTATAAAAATCAATATCCAGAACACCCTGGAGATTTGACGGGAACATTATTACAAAAAAGCTTTCAAACCTTACAGTATTCAGTTCCAATTCCAATTGTAGATCGATCGGCTTTAGCCAATAAATTAGCAGCTATTTCTTCAACGTATAGTTTTAATCCAACATACATCCCAACAGATCCAATATTTAAAAGCACAGTTGTTCGTGCAAAAGTGATTAAACCCGGTGCATTACCAAGTAAAATAGCATCAAAAAGTTATTTCATTTCACCTCAAGGAAACAACCGATTTACTTTGCCAGTGGTTTCATTAAGCCTTACTGAAAACAAACTATTTGACTATAATAATGGCATTTTTGTAGCTGGAGTTGACTTTGATAATTGGAGAGTTGCCAATCCAACTGCCGCTTTAGAATCGCAAGAACTTACAAATTATAGTAGAACGGGTCCGGCAACAGAAAAACTTGGCAATATGAGTTATTTTGTTAACGGCGCAGAAGTATTGAATCAAGAAGTTGGAATTAGAATTCACGGAAGTGCTTCGAGATCATTTCAAAGCAAGGGTTTTGATATTTATGCTCGTTCAGAATATGGAAAAGGGTCATTAGATTATAAGTTTTTTTCTGAAATTCCCGATGTGAGTTTTAAAAGAATAATTTTAAGAAATTCTGGCGGTGATTTTGAAAGTACGATGTTTAGAGACGCACTAAATAACGAATTGGTAAAATCGCTTCACGTTCAAACCCAAGCATATCAACCTTCAATAGTATTTGTAAATGGTGAATATTGGGGAATATTAAATGTTAGAGAAAAATATGATGACAAATATTTCTCAAGAGTTTTTAATTTAGAAGCTACAGAAGTAGATTTTTTAGAAAATGAAGCGGTGCCTTTAGTTGGAGATAATTTAGATTATTTAGACTTGACTTCCTATCTTCAGGCAAATAATTTGGCAGACGACGCTGTTTTTTCAACTGTTGCCACTCGTTTAGATCCTGAAAATTTATGTGATTATTTTATTCCAAATATTTTCTTTCAAAATGCAGATTGGCCTGTAAATAACATTCAATATTGGAGAAAGAAAACTGCAAGTTACATTCCAAATGCGCCTTATGGTCACGATGGAAGATGGAGATGGGCAATTCACGATATGGATGATACATATTCAATTGGATCTGGTGTTTTTTCACATAATTCGTTGGCTGATGCTACAGATCCTATTGGAAATCCGTATCCAAATCCTGCTTGGTCCACCTTTTTATTGCGTAAAGTATTAGAAAATAATGCATTCAAAATATATTTCATTAACCGTTTTGCCGATTTGTTAAATACTTCGTTTTTGCCTTCAAGAATAATTCCTAAAATTGAAGCTATGAAAGCGGTAGTTGAACCAGAAATGGCGGAACATATTTCACGATGGAAAGGAATTGCAAACATAAATTTTTGGGCAGATGATGTAACTTATGAAGAAACATTTGTAACGGAACGACCTGCATTTCAAAGAGATCATATTCGTTTGAAATTTGGAATTTCTTCAAATATAAATGCAAACCTAAACGTTTCAGATTCAAATCAGGGATATATAAAAATGAATACCATTGACATAAAAGATGGAACACCGGGAATAATCGGAAATCCATATCCTTGGACGGGGATTTATTTCAATGGGATTCCTGTGAAATTAATGGCAATTCCAAAACCAGGATTCAAATTTATTAATTGGAGTGGGGGTTCAATCAGTACAAACCCTGAAATTATAATCACTCCAACCGTAGATTTCACAGTCACTGCTAATTTTGCGCCTGACGCAACTTATGAAGCAAGTGTGCCTATTTATTTTTGGTATATGAGTGGGGCTATAGCCAATAATGTTCCGTTAGTAACGCTAAATTCGACTTATCAAATAGGTTCCAGTGCCTTTATTCAATATCAATCTTGTCTTGTTGGCTATCCTTTTCCTGTTGGAAATGCCAATAGAAACAAAGCCTCGATGGAAAGAAGAAATAGCCCAACAATTATAAATTATCGTCCCGCTACAAATAGTAATTTGCCTTACGACGCCCTATTAATGAAGGGATTAGAAATAAAACAAGTCTTTCAAAGTGGTTCCCTTGAAAACATAATGGTTTTTAATGTCTCAACATCTGGTTTTAAAAACATAATATTATCTTTTGCAGCAATGAATGAACTTGCGGGCGTAACAGGATTATCTGTTGATTACGCTACAAATGCAGGAACGCCCGTTTGGCTAACTTCTGGATTGACAGCAACTTCTTTGCCGCTATTTAGTGCTTATCAATTGTATCAAATAGATTTCACGACTATTTTAGCCGCAAATGACAATGCTAATTTCAAAGTTCGCTTGCGATTTACAGGTCCAAACATGACTTTGGATGCTGGAAACAGAGTAACTTTTAATAATGTTGCAGTTGACGGGGTTCAGTTGCCATTAATAGTGACTGAAAATAGTGCATTGAAATATAAAATTTATCCAAATCCATTTTTGGATGTAATTAATATTTCAGGAATTAACGATGCTGCAACCTATTCTATTTATACAATGGAAGGAAAGTTAATCAAAAATCAACGTTTGCAAAATTCTCAAATTGATTTAGGGGAATTGTCAAAAGGGGTTTATTTTCTTCAATTATTGTCCAATGGCAAAAAAGAAACACACAGAATAATTAAACAATAAACGCCATTTATATTTATTAAAACGGGGAATTCATTACTGTTTTCCCCGTTTTTTATTTATATATTTCTATGGATTGTTCCCAGGGTTTTATTTCAATTCCAAAAGTAGATTTAATCTTAGTTTTATCTAAAACGCTATATTTTGGTCTTTCCGCAGGTGTTGGAAATTGTGTTGTTGGAATGGGTGTTACATCAATTTTGACTTGATTAATTTCAAATATTTTCTTTGCAAAATCAAACCAACTGCATTGCCCTTCATTGCTAAAATTGTAAATGCCATAGTGTTCAGTTTTGAGTTTTGAGTGTTCAGTTATAATCGTTACTAAACATTCTGCTAAATCAACCGCATTTGTAGGCGTTCCAATTTGGTCATTTACGATACTCAGCGACGTTCTTTCGGAAGCCAATCGCAACATTGTTTTCATAAAGTTATTGCCAAATTGCGAATAAACCCAAGACGTTCTGATAATAAAATAAGCATCAAATACTTCTTGAATCGCTATTTCACCCTCTAATTTTGTTTGTCCGTAAACTCCTTTTGGATTGGGTAAATCAGTTTCATTGTACGGCGAATTTTTTGAACCATCAAAAACAAAATCTGTAGAAATATGAATTAATTTTGCATTGAAATTTTTACAAGCTTCTGCTAAATTTTTTGCTCCAATTACATTGATTAATTCTGCTTGTTCAGGCTCTGATTCTGCTTTATCAACGGCAGTATAAGCAGCAGCATTAATACAAAAATCAGGTTTTTCTTTATTAAAAACAGAATCACAATTTTCTTTATTGGTAATGTCTAAATCCGAAGAAAAACAGAAAACGAAATGGATATTTGGATAATTTCCAGCAACAAACTGAATGGCTTGACCTAATTGTCCGTTGGCGCCAGTTACTAAAACTACCATACTTTTTTGGCGTTTTCTATTGTTGGCAAAATCAAATCTTTCTCTGAAATTATTAGATTCTCGGTTGCGAATTGCCAATCGATATTTACCGATTTATCATTATAAATAATTCCGCCTTCGCTTTCTTTATTGTAAAAATTATCACATTTATAGAAAAAAGTTGCGGTATCGCTCAACACTAAAAATCCGTGTGCAAAACCTCTTGGAACGAAAAATTGAGTTTGATTTTCTCCTGTGAGTAAAACAGAAACATATTCTCCAAACGTCTTAGAATCAGGTCTAATATCCACCACAACGTCTAAAACTTCGCCTTGCAAAACCCGAACTAATTTGGCTTGAGCGTGTTCGCCAGTTTGATAATGTAATCCACGCAAAACTCCTTTTGAAGAAAAAGATTGATTGTCTTGAACAAAATGAACCGATTTTCCAGTTCCTTTTTGAAATGTGTTTTCATTAAAACTTTCCATAAAATAACCTCTTTCGTCCTTGATTATTTTTGGTTCAATTATAAAACAGCCTTCTAATTTTGTAGGTATAAAATTCATTTTTATATAATATCTAACAAGTGCGTTCCGTAACCACTTTTTAATAATGGTTGTGCCAATGCTTTTAATTGTTCTGCGTCAATAAAGCCCATTTTATAAGCAGCTTCTTCAATAGAACCAATTTTTAAACCTTGACGTTCTTCAATAACTTGAACAAATTGTGAGGCTTGCATTAACGAATTAAACGTTCCTGTATCAAACCAAGCGGTTCCTCTATCAAGAATACTGACTTTTAATTTTCCTCTTCTAAGGTATTCTCTATTTACATCTGTAATTTCAATTTCACCACGGTGACTTGGTTTTATATTCGCAGCAATTTCAACCACATCATTGTCATAAAAATAAATCCCTGGAACAGCAAAGTTCGATTTTGGATGTTCTGGTTTTTCTTCAATTGAAAGTACATTTCCATCAGAATCAAAATCTACAACTCCGTATCGTTCTGGATCATTCACGTGATAAGCATAAATTATTCCTCCATCAGGATTGTTATTTGCTTGAAGCAAATCGGATAATCCCGTTCCGTAAAAAATATTATCTCCTAAAACTAAGGCTACTTTATCGTTTCCGATGAATTCTTTTCCGATAATAAATGCTTCTGCCAAACCATTTGGATGCTCTTGAACGGCATATTCAAATCGACAACCCAATCGCGTTCCGTCACCTAATAATTGTCTGAACAAAGGCAAATCGTGAGGCGTAGAAATGATTAAAATTTCTCTAATTCCCGACCAAAGCAGCGATGAAAGTGGGTAATAAATCATCGGTTTGTCATAAATCGGCATCAATTGTTTACTCACCGCAAGTGTTAACGGATGTAATCTTGTTCCCGAACCTCCGGCTAATATAATTCCTTTCATTGTTTAATGGATAAAATTAATTTTTTTGTAATGCTTTTAGAGATTGTTTTTTATAAAATTTAGAAAATAGATTTATAAAAATAAATCCGAAAATAAAGAAGATAGGCAATACAAATTTTAATTTTCCATTTGTTGCGTTCTCATTTTTAATATTAATAACGCTACTTATTTTTTTAATAAATTTATCTAAACTCGTTAACTCCATTCTTTGATTTCCTAATTCGAACAATAAATTTTCTTTTGTTTTTATTATTTCATTCAATTGAGTATTTTCATTATAATAAACTAATTTTTCGCTTTTTTGATTTGTTTTTGTAGAGGAAGAAAATTCATTTAAAAGACCATTAATTTGGTTTATTATTTCCTCGTTTTTTACCATTTTGATGGTAATGTTTTGAATCTGAATTTTTCTTAAAGTTTCGAAATACTCATTTTGATTTAGATAATTTAAAATTGGAACAATCATTTTATTATCCGAAATAAAACCTTTTGTTCTAATGTGAATTTTATGACTAGAATAATTTTTACTTGTTACTTTATCCTTTATCGTCTTGTTAATATCACTATCTTCAGCTAATAATTTCACCAATTCAAAGTTTTGAGAATTTTGCGAACTATTTTTATCATATCCGTTATTAACAAAACTATAAATATCAATAATAGGCTCTATTTCTATTAAACTTAGGCTTTTTGGTTTGTCTATTCCAATAGATTTTAAAAATAAAGTGTCGTTTTCTTTAATTTTAGATTCTAATAACTCAATTTTAGAATAAAGATAATCCGTGCTTCCAAAATTTGGTTTTACAATGATTTCAGAGTCATAAGACTTATTTGTGGTGTCTAAATAAACCCCGATTCCAACTCCAAATCCAACTAAAATTCCAATCCACAAAATATTCCTTTTAAAAAACAAAATGCTATTAAAAATTGAAGCGGCTATTCCGTCAAAAAAACCTTTTATTTTATTAGAAAGCATTGACAAATCAATCTCTTGATTATCCAAATTATTTGAGTTTTGACTCATAATTTTAATCTATTTAACGTTAAAAATTTGTTCTAATATTTTAATTGTAATCAAATATGTTGGTTTTACACCCGTTGTTCCCAATCCGCCTGAAGCCAATGTGCTTCCCGTTTCTAAAGGATTATCAGACGCATAATAAGCATATCTAACTTTCACATCTGTATTGATACTTTTTCTAATTTTGGATGCCGACTGAATTGCTTTTTGATAATAAGCACCCTCCATTTCCAAACCAATTACGCCCCAAGTAGATTCGTGGAAAAATTTCAACAAATCTTTATTTTGCAATGAAGTTCCTAAAACCGTAATCATTGGTCCCGCAACAACAGCAATGTCATTTCCTTCAAGCATTTCAGCTGTTAATTCATTGTGAAAGAAATAATTATCTCCCGTTCCTTCGTTTATATGTGCTGACGGAATCATAATATCGCCTTTTCCTCCTTGAAGAATCCCCGCTTTTCCCATTATTGAAACCGATTCCACATTCAAAAGTATGTCTTTTTTGTAAGGTTTTAATAATTCATCGATGGTTTCATACGCTTGTTCTCCAAAAGCATAGTCCATAACGATGATAACGGGCTTTTTATTGTTCAAATGCGCCTTTGGAAATGCCGATTTATTCCAATCAATCTTCGAAGTATCAAAAATTTGAACATCAATATTGGTTCCAGAAGTATCAGGAAGCGAAATCATTCCGTGTAATTTTGCGAAATCTTCTACTTTATTTCGAACTTCATCAGCACC